>NZ_JAKEVJ010000110.1:0-11592 GCF_022398425.1 Shewanella sp. Isolate7
GAGTCGACGAGGAAACTGCTGGGACAACAGCCCGATGGAGCGCTTCTTTAGAAGCTTA
The DNA here is from genome assembly GCF_022398425.1 of Shewanella sp. Isolate7. Taxonomy (NCBI): domain Bacteria; kingdom Pseudomonadati; phylum Pseudomonadota; class Gammaproteobacteria; order Alteromonadales; family Shewanellaceae; genus Shewanella; species Shewanella sp. Isolate7. The sequence continues at coordinate 59 of NZ_JAKEVJ010000110.1, forward strand.
AAAACAGAATGGATACCGATGACCGGCTATCGGGATATCGGTGAGGCTAAGAGTGAAATTTCGCGATATGTGACGGGGTATTACAGTCAGCTGAGACCACATCAATATAACGGTGGGCTGACACCCAATGAGTCAGAGCGAAGATACTGGCTTGAATACAAAACCGTGGCCAATTTTAGTTGACCACTACAGTATTTGAGTATATTGAGGTTGATTATAATCGGACCAGACGGCATAGTGCTCTTGGGTATTTGAGTCCAGAGAACTTTGAATTAAAAAATAGTGCTTAGCAAAGTGTCCACTATTACTGGATCAGATCAGTCGACAATAACGATCGTAAGTACACTGATGATGGCACCGGTCTGCTGGCAGGCCTAGGCTGGCGGATGGAGTTTGCGTCGGGCATGGATCTCGGCCTTACCTATCACTATCAGGCGATGGACCTGCTCGATACCCATACGCTGACGTTCGCCCTGGGATACCGCTTCTGAGCGCTGCATAAAAAGTCGGGCAAACACATTTGTTTACCCGACTTCTAACTAATCACATTTATTGACCAAGCCTACTCAACGACTAGCACACCCTTATACATCTGCATCTGACAATGAAAGGCGTATTCACCCGGTGTCGTGGCCGGAACATTGATAATGGTGGGCTTGTCGAGTGCCAGCTCCTCGCTGATCGATAACGCCGGCAATTGCAGAGTCGCCGAACAGGCCGACTTGTCCTGCCTAAGGAAGGTGAGTGTCGTCGCCTTACCCGCTGCTATCTTAATACGTGAAGGCGTATAGACTCCGTCTTTAACCACTATCTCTATGCCCTCCTGACTCACGGCCGCCTCCGGCGAATAGAGCCAAAACCACCAGACAATAAAACCTATCAAGGCGAGACAAATCAGATTGATAAATAACATACCAGCCTCCTAATGTGCTTTGGCTTTAAACAGACGCAGACGATTGGCATTGCTCACCACGGTCAGCGATGAGAAGGCCATGGCCGCACCGGCGATCACTGGGCTAAGCAGCACGCCAAACATGGGGTAGAGAATGCCCGCGGCAATGGGAATACCCGCGGCGTTATAGATAAAGGCACCGAACAGGTTCTGCTTAATATTTCTCAGTGTGGCCTTACTCACGGCTATCGCGTCAGCCAAGCCGTGCAAGGAGCCTCGCATCAGGGTGATATCGGCACTCTCGATGGCCACATCCGTGCCCGTACCTATGGCGAAGCCTACGTTGGCCAGCGCCAGCGCCGGCGCATCGTTGATGCCATCGCCCGTCATGCCCACTATCTCGCCCTCTTTTTGCAGTTCGGCCACCTTGCCAGCCTTATCCTGGGGCATCACCTCGGCGAAAAACGTCTCTATACCAACCTTTGCGGCAACTGCGGCAGCCGTGGCCTTATTATCTCCGGTTAACATGACCACCTTGATGCCATTATGCTTGAGCCTGGCAATAGCCTCCGCCGAGTCAGGCTTGATAGGATCCGCCACGGCGATGATGGCCAGCAGTTTATTATCGCGGGCCAGGTACATAGGCGTCTTAGCCTCCGCCGCCAGCTGCTGCGCCTTGGCTTGATAAGCCTGAATATCCACCTCATAGTCCTGCATCAACGCCTGGTTCCCAAACAGCAGCGACTGGCCATTCAGTTGAGCCTGTACGCCGCGACCCGAAATGGCGGTAAATGCCTCGACATCCTCAAGCTCAATTTCACGACGCGTCGCCGACTCGACGATCGCCTCGGCCAAGGGGTGCTCTGAGTGGCGCTCAATACCGGCCGCGAGGGCCAATACCCCTTGCTCGTCCATTGATGATGCCTGAGTAACGACTACGTCAGTGACCAGAGGCGAGCCCTGGGTAATAGTGCCTGTCTTGTCTAACACCATGACACTTATCTTAGAGGCGGTTTGCAGCGCCTCGCCGTTACGGATCAATACCCCAGACTCGGCGGCCTTGCCCACCCCCACCATGACAGACATAGGGGTTGCCAGCCCAAGGGCGCAGGGACAGGCGATGATCAACACAGTCGTGGCCGAGACGATGGCAAACACCATGGAAGGCTCGGGACCGAAGTTAAACCATACCATGGCACTCACTATGGCGATGATCATGATGGCTGGCACGAAATAGCTGGCGATCACATCGGCAAGCCGACCGATAGGCGGCTTAGAATTCTGCGCCCGTTTCACCATGGCGATGATTCTGGCCAGCGCCGTGTCTTTACCCACATGGGTTGCGGTAAAGACGATAGCGCCCGACTTGTTTAGGGTGCCTGTGACCACTTCGCTGTCGATATGCTTCTCTACCGGAATGGGCTCGCCGGTCAACATTGACTCATCGACGCTGGTGCTGCCTTCGATGACCACGCCGTCGACGGGGATCTTCTCCCCGGGGCGCACCCTTACCTTGTCCCCCTGCAGCACCTGGGCGATATCGATATCCAGCTCTTTGCCGTCACGAATCACTCGCGCAGTCTTAGCCTGTAAGCCGATCAAACGCTTAATTGCCTCTGAGGTCTTGCCTCTGGCCTTTACTTCCAACGCCAGCCCCAGGTTGATCAAACCTATGATCATCGCCGTGGCCTCAAAATAGACATGGCGCGCCATCTCAGGCAACAGGGTCGGAAAGGCGACCACCAGCATAGAGTAGAGCCAGGCGGTCCCCGTACCTAAGGCGATGAGAGTGTCCATGTTGGCATTGTGGTGCACAAAGGATTTCCACGCCCCCACATAGAAGTGCCTGCCCGACAACACCATGATAGAGAGGGTCACCAGCCCCACCAGCCCCCAGGCCAGCTGCTCTGCGGTGGTCGACACTGTCATCTCACCTATAAACAGACCGTAGATCATCAAGGGAATACCGACAGACAGGGCGATAAAGGTGTGGCGCAGTAGGCTGTGGTAATAATCGAGATCCGCCTGCTCCTTCTCATCCATGGCATCAAAGCCCGCCTCGGCCTGCAGCTGCGTCGCGTTATAGCCTGCCGCCTCGACGGCCGCAATCAACTGCTGCAGCGTTGCCGTACCCGAAACATCGACGATGCGCTCGGCAAAGTTCATCTCGGCCGAGTCGACCCCAGGCACCGCCTTTAGTGCCTTTTCTATCTTACCGACACAGCTCGCACAGCCAGCGCCGATGATGTTGAGTTGTACTCTACTTGTGTCCATCTTCAATCCTCCTGGCTAAGCGTACTAGGCTCGAGAGTGCCTTGGTGACGAGTGCTTTCTGCATGAGAGTCTTCTGCATAAGCTCCTTCCGCATAGGTGCCTTCGATTAAGTGGCAGATCATGTTGCCGGTCGGCGCCTTATCAGGCTTGTGGGACCAATCCTCGACGGCATTCAACAGCTTGCGTCTCAGCTTCACCATCTCCTCAAACTGCTTCTCTGTCTCCTCGAGCTTCTGCTGGATCATCTGCCGCACCAGAGAGCAGGCACTCTCCCCCTGATCCGTGCGCGAGAAGATCACCTTGATCTCATCGACGCTAAATCCCAGGCTTCTGGCACTGAGGATAAATTGCATTCGCGACTGATCTTTATCGCTATAGTCCTTGTAACCATTGACCGAAGACTTGGCGGGGCTCAGCAGACCGATGCGGGTATAGAAGCGCACGGTATCACCCGTGATATTGAGATTCTTCGCTAGTTGATTGACGCGCATAACCACTCCATCAAGACACTTTTTAAAGCTCATGCTCTGACTATAAACCTATGTGTTAGACACAGGTCAAGGGAGTGATAGATAAAAAATTGAAACAATATTGAACAGGAGGATGGCACAAAAAAAGCAGCCTATGGACAGGCTGCTTTTTACTAAGGGTTGTCGGAGGACAATAAAGTTTGATCGGAAATGTGCTCTTTTAAGCGATTCTTAGGCTATATAAAGCTAAAGTTTGATCATTTTAGAGGCGTATTACTACCAGAAACACAGTGAAAATGACAATAAAGTTTGATCACATCAATGCTTAAACGACCACACATTTTACAATCTCCATAAATCAGTTGCATAAAGTTTACTAATCAAGTTCATGACCCGTATCAATATCACTCTGGGATAGAGATAAATAGTCAAGATTTAGTCGAACAAACTTGGTCAGGTAGCCAACAGTAACTGTACTTTCCGTTCCCGCATAAATATCACTTTTATCTTCATAACCCGCAGATGTGGCAAGTTCTTCAGCTAAAGTTTCAATCTTGTCCTGAATCGCTGATACGGATTTATCGCTAGTCTCGTCACGAAGTAAAGCAAAAATGTCGAACTCATAACTTTCTCTTTCCTCATTTGAGTCCAACCAGATATAAATGGCTCTTATAAAACTAGAGTATTCAGTGCCTTCTTCCGCTTTAGCTTCGGCCTCTATATCTAAGATGTGGTTGTGTAATATTGGAAAAAAAGCTGCATTGAAACTGTCAGGAAATGCACTTCTTAAATATCGGTTTGCTCGCCACACCGGTACAGAAATCTCGTATTCCCGATCTAACTGAAGAAGAGTGAAATCGTCCTTTTCATTGATGACATTTAGCAGCTCACCTTTTTCGACGGTTAAAATATAGTCGACGTTTGCTTCGTAGTAATTTTCTCCGAGTTTGAAGTGAAGCTTGCGAACACTTTTTACAAAAGAGTTGCCTTGATGAACATCCTTAGATCGAATTTTTTTGCAAATAACGAGTTCTATACAAGTTTCAATTTCATCATTTGGACAGGCGATATCGCAATTCTGAGAAAGTACAAGAAAAACAGAGGTAGCTTTTAACTTAGAATGATCGTTACGTAAATGTGCTTTAGCAAAAGATTGAGACCATTCGAGTCTTTTCTCATCTGGTATTTGAGATGCTAAAAAACAAGAAGCTTGTACAAGCTTCTTGTTATGTAGAAGAATTTGACCATTGGAAAGAGGCGTTTCAGCCACTTAATGACTCCTATGACAATTTAGTTAGCTGATGAAGAGATACTTCATTTGTCTCAGTTAACTTTGGTACGTTTGAGTTCATCTTTTCTGCTAGCTTCTCAGAAAGCCAAACTATTTCTCGTACTTTTAAAGATGGCTCAGACAATAGGTCAAGCAATGACTTTCCTTCAACAGTGTAGTTTTTGGCCATTGCACCCGGGCTCCGATTAAACTTAGGGCTTATCTCACTAATTATCTCAGCCAATGTTAAAGCACGTTTCTGATTCGCAGCATTTACGGTCTGCTCATCAGCAGCATTCTTATATGAGTGAAGAGTCTGTCGAGATACGCCAAATATGCGCGCAACATCTTTGTTTGGAAGACCCAATGCTACTTTCACTAAATCTACAATATCAGCGATGCTGAGTACTTCGACAGTCTTGTCCGTATCAGTCAATTCAGAAATACCAACTGAAGACCATTGCTCTCCAGCAATATTAGAGCTGTAAGTAACTTCGTATTGAGCAGGAAGAACGCTATCTACATCAATAGCAGCATGTGTATTGAAACACATCATACTTAAAGCTATTGCGGTAGTTTTTTGGTTTCTCAATGATGTTGTATCCCACATTACCTTTCCTCCTTGTATCCCCAAGCTTTCTTGGCATGCTCAGAAATTACATCCCAAAAAATGTCGCTTGCTGATTGGTACAGTCTGTGTGTAGCATCCGCTATTAGCTCTTCACTAAATGTAGGGCTTTGAATGAACTGATACGTATGATCTATGTCTAGTATGCCATATGTTGTTGATTTTACCTTAAACCAATCTTTTTGCCCATCAATAACTAAGCCGCATTTATCGTCAGGCTCCATCAAATTATCAGGTAAAACTTTCTGTACACGACCATCAATAGTTGGCAGCTCTTCAAAGTTAACGACCAAAATTTGGTTTTCAGATATTTTAACGGCTTTAAGTGAATGTCCTTGTAGGTGTGTACCTATTCCGCTTAAAGATGGCGGCTGAATTTCACTTGAAACATAATCACAAAGAGTACTTTCACCAGAAGGTGCTATTACATCTACATATCTGAGACCAACATTTTTTAGCAGTGTCTTATCTAGTTTCGGAATTATTTCCATACAGGCAACTAGTAAGCGATGAAATTTATTGTAAAAGTCATCAAATGTCCCATAGTCAGTTGATTTTAAGACAATTGACGATTCAGATATTTCAACTATTTCACGTTCGCCGGCAGCTCGGAACAACAATCGAGTTTTAGATAGTTTTCGGTGTTTCATTTGCTGAGACGTTGAATCAAAATTCAATTCTACGAGTTCTGCTTGGCTTTCAATTTTTTCTGGGAAGCCTTCATCAATCATCCTAACGTGAAGAGTTTGGAGAAGCTCGGGAGTGATAGTTTTTAGCGTCGGAACTTCAGCAAATCTTAAATGAATCAGAACATGTACTAAAGGGGCCTTTTCTAAAGTTTTTTTCATACTATCTTCCAAAGTTATAATCAAAGAGAACTAATCTCAGGTCGGAGATTTTACACTTTTTTGGACACATATAAAGTATGTTAGTTCAAATTTTACACTTTTTTGGACACGATAATAAATTTACTTCCTAAGCACTCTGACTCTTAACAACCATCGCATTGGCATTCACTGCCCTTATCACCCCAAACAATTCCACCACTGTTCCTTCATCAAAGAACCCATAGGCGCTTTCGCCGTGGTTATCGGTGAATGGCGGCTCGAATATTTGCCCCATTTCTAGTACTCCGTTGTGCACTAGGTAATCGATCACTTGGTCAATAAAGTTGATTTGCTCGGCGTTGTAAGCGCCTTCATCAAGAAAGGCGCTAAAGGCTTCTTTGGCGGCGTTCATGTCTAGGCCAACCAGTTCACGAATAAACGTCCCTAAGGGCTTGTCTTGCAAGATCTGCTCTCGGTACGCCTCTACATCACTCATACCGCTAGCGTCCAACAGCAAGCCTTCTAGCACGTCTAAATCGGCTTGGGTGATGGGCTTGTTGCGTTTTAATTTTTGAATGGTTAGCTGATCTTGGTGGTCTTGAATATACAGCTCTATTTTTTTACGGTACTGGGCTAAGTCCACCGTTGGGCTGGTATATACGCCTGTTACGTCGCGCACACCTTGAAACTCATCTTCAAAGTTGGTGTACACCATCTCTTTTTTGTCTTTGTCTAAGGCGAACATCAAGTTACGCAAGCGCTGACGAACGTCCTCTAGCGTGACTAAATGAATATCTTGCCAAAACTCGACGGTTTGCAGGTCTTGTAGTAGCTGCAATTGCGCTTGAATGGCCGGAATAACCGACTTGCCTTCCAACTGCTGCGCGATTTCCATTACCCGAACACGATTGGGCTCTGGCACTAAGCCTTTTTCCAGCAAGGCTAATTGCATGGTTAGCAGCAGGTTATCAAAACGGTTGGCTAAGTTATTCACTTGCTCAACGGGGTTAAATGGCTCTGCCTCGGTCGGTAGCGCGGCAATATGGCTTTCTAGCTCGGTGTGTTTGGCATCGTCAATATTGTCCCAATGCTCGCGGGCTAAAAACGGCTCAACGGCTTGGCGTTTTGGGCGCACAATAAAGTTATCTAAATTCATGCCGGTGACTTGATGATGCAGCATGTCTAACTGATAGCGGTTTAACTCACGCAATTTCTGGGCATCTTCAGGGTGTTGCTCGGTATAGTTTTCATCGGCTAAGCGTTTATTGAGCAAGATGCTTAAACTAACGCGCTTTTCAAATACCTGTTGCATTAACGGCTTGGCAATACCAACGGGTAAACCTTCGGGGTTGGCATCAAAATATTCAAAGTTTTGGCAATAATCGAACACCTTAAAGGTGGTTTTGTGCAAGCCTGGGCCAAACAAATCCTCACACAAACGGGTGCCACGGCCAATCATTTGGGTAAACTTCACCTTAGAGCGGATCACTTTAAAAAACACCAAATTGACCACTTCAGGCACGTCAATGCCGGTATCGAGCATGTCTACCGATATCGCAATGCGGCAGGTCGGGTTTTTCGGGTCAAAGTCTTTGCGTTCGTTTTCGTCGCCACCAAATTCGTCAATCAGGCTTTGCGCGTAGGTTTCTTTAAACGTGATCACCCGCGCCAACTTACCCGCCCATTTCGGGTAGTTTTTATTGAACATTTTTTCAAGAAACACCGCGTGGTCGTTATTGGCGGCAAAAATGATGGTTTTACCAATCACATCGCCGCCTTCCACATGAATGCCACCCAGTTCGTCTTTACGCATTAACTGAGCAAACATCTTCTCGGCGGTGTCTTCGTTGAATAAAAACTTATTTACTTCCGAGGGCAGCACTTCTTCGCGGTCGGTTAATTCGGCTTTGTTTTCCCACTCTAGTTTTTCTTCATCCGACAGCTCCTGATACTTAATGCCTTCACGGATGAACTTAGTGGCAACGGAAATTTTAGTCGGTGGCACTAAGTATTTTTCGGCGTAGGCACTGGCATCTTCATAGGCGTAGGTGGGCATGCCTTTTTGCAAATCAAAAATGCCGTAGGTGTCTTTTTCCACTTCGTCTTTAGGGGTGGCGGTTAAGCCCAATAAGCAACCATCAAAATACTCAAAAATCTGCCGATACTTGGAATACACCGAGCGGTGGGCTTCATCCACCACGATCAAATCAAAATGCCCCACGCCAAACGGGCGCTCGTCTGCGCCGCGATCTAATAGGTTTTTCATGGTGGGATAAGTTGAGAAATACAAACGGCTGTCGATGCTGCCTTTGCTTTGCCCTGAGCTTAAAATAGAGCAGCTTACGCGCGGCAGCAGTTTCACAAAGTGCTTTTTAGCTTGGGTTAATAAGGCATTACGGTCGGCCAAAAACAACACGTTTTTCACCCAGTTATTTTTTACCAGCAAATCAACGAGGCTGATCACAGTACGGGTTTTACCTGTACCTGTGGCCATCACCAACAAGGCTTTACGCTGATGGGCTATTTCAAAATGCTGCAAAATATGAGTAATGGCGGCTTTTTGGTAATGGCGGTTGGTAATGTTTTCATCTATTTGTGCGGTGAGCTTTTTGCCTACCCCTGCCTCGTCACTGAAAAATGACAGCCGGTCATGGCGGCGTTTAATCATCAGCGCCAGCTCGGCTTTGGTGTAAAAGCCTTGCACCTTACGCGGTGGGTAAAAGGCATCGTCCCACAGCCGCGTTTCGTAACCATTGCTGTAAAAAATAATCGGTCGCACGCCGCACTGTTGTTCTAGGCAATCGGCATACAGTTTGGCTTGTTGTTGGCCGTCTTCAGGGCGGCGCGAGGTACGTTTGGCCTCTACCACCGCCAATGCGGTGCCGTCATCGCCCCACAACACATAATCAACAAAGCCATTGCCGTTAGGATTGGCGCTCGAAATCGGCATTCCCGTTACCGGATATTCGCGGTCGCGCTTGTCTGTTAACGGCCAGCCTGCTTCGTGTAACAAGGCATCAATTAAGTAATCGCGGGTTTGGGTTTCGTTGTAATCGTGGTTATCTGGCGCAGCATCGGCTTGTTGTTTCGCCTGTTCAATTTGCTCAAGCAAGGCTTGGTTTTGCGCTTTTAGGGCGGCGTTTTCATTGAGTTGTTGCTGGTATTGTTCGCGCTTAATGCTGTCGCTTTCGGCCAGTTGTTTTTCCAGCTCTTGCACCCGTTTAATGCTGCTCATGGCTTTTGTGACCAACGTGGCATCAATGGCCAGCTTTTGCGGCACTAACGCTTCATCAAACGGGTTAACGATAAACTGTTTGCGATCAAACCCGCTGTTGCCAAAGTCAGGCGTATAGGTGCGCACAAACCAATACAACACATGGTGTAGCTCTTTCACCGCTTGCAAGGCGTCACGCTGTGGTGGCGCGGTTTTACCGTGCGCCGCTTCGTTACCAATTTTGATGATCAGTTTCAGCTTGGGGAACAAGTTACTGCTGAGGTTATCTTTAAAGCCTTTATCGTGAATAAGCGACATTAAGGTCACATCATGGCGCGGACGGGTTAGCCAGTTATCAATGTCGAATACGGTTTCAACCATCAGCTCCAAGGCATTACGGGCGTAGAAACCTGCGATACGTGGATCGGTTTTAATGTTGCTTTCCGCATTTTGGGCACGCGTTTTAATCTCGGCACAACGGCTAGAAAACAGATCATCGCCGTTAATGGCACTATCCATAAACGCAAAGTTGCTACCACCTTGAGCGCCTTTTGAATCAACCGTATCTGACATTGAGCTTCCTTTTTAGATCACAGCTTTTCGGGTAAAAGCTATTATTCGTTATAGGTTTATCTCGCCTATAAAGGCTTTTTGCATGAGGGAATTAAACAGACTATCCAGCTCATTGATGTATTCTTTTTGTTCTGTTCGTTGCTGACGTAATCCCTTCAAAGCAACAAGGTAGTTTTTTTGCAATTCTTCTGTAGGAATCGGAACTTGAATTGAGTGCAGAATCTTCTTATTCAAATTCGGCATTGTAGCCCCCAAAGACTGCTCTTCTAGCCAAGTTTTCATCGAGCTACAAGACATCACAGAATTTAAGAACACGGGCTGAACTAACGGAGAAGTTATACGAATATACAAACTACCAGTGCCACAGAACCAACCTTGGGAGCGTTCATCAATCAATGCAGTTCTCCCCATCTCACCGCGCCGCCCCATGACAATGTCACCAGCCTTAAGGTGATAGCTAGGTAATGTTTCAAACTTTTCTGGTGTTAGAGTCAAATTCATATCAGGTATGATTTGACCTTTAACAATATGAGTAGGATTGATCAGCGGAATTCCATCAGCAATATAATCTTCTTTATGAAGCTGCGAACCAAATGGACCTATTTGTACTAGAGCAAGGCTATCGAGAGATGCCGTATCCCATCCCTTAGGATTGGTGACCGGATCACCAAACATGTCAATAAACACGGACTGGGCGAGGCTGTTTAGCTCTTGCTCCAAAAGCTTACAGTCTTTACGCAGTTGGTCGGCTTTTTCTAACACAGCTGCAATTTGCTTTTGGGTTTCTAGTGGCGGGAGTGGGATTTGGAACTCTGCTAGTTCAGAAGCCCTAATATTCTTGATATTCGCTCCATCTGAAGCTCCAGACCAGTTTCTAAAAGTTGGTGAACATAAGAAGTAATAGAGATAACTAGGAACACATTTAGTATTATCTGGCCTTATGCCTGAACAAAAAGCTCCAAAAGATCCAATCCAGTCCTCACTAGCTTTTGCACACTTACTGTAGTGGTCAACTAAAATTGGCCACGGTTTTGTATTCAAGCCAATATCTTCGCTCTGACTCATTGGGTGTCAGCCCACCGTTATATTGATGTGGTCTCAGCTGACTATAATACCCCGTCACATATCGCGAAATTTCACTCTTAGCCTCACCGATATCCCGATAGCCGGTCATCGGTATCCATTCTGTTTTTAAGCTTCTAAAGAAGCGCTCCATCGGGCTGTTGTCCCAGCAGTTTCCTCGTCGACTCATGCTCTGCTTAATATGATAGCGCCAGAGCTGTTGGCGGAAGCGGCGGCTGGTATAGTGGCTTCCTTGGTCACTATGAAACATTAGGTCTTTCGGCCTTCCTCGCGCCTCAAAGGCCATGGTTAGTGCCTTGCTTG
>NZ_JAKEVJ010000111.1:0-11178 GCF_022398425.1 Shewanella sp. Isolate7
GAATAAAGTTAAGTAAAAATAATAATAATTTTTTGACCACTCACTAAAAATAATAAGAGTAGTACTTCGCATCTGAAGTCGGGTCGTAATAACTTAGTAAGGATATTGGTTAGGAAGGCCAATGCGCTAATTAGCATTCTCCTTACGGTTCAGGAAACAGTTGAACTGCTTACTGCTGAACTTTAACGTAAACCTAACAGGGATGGTTTATTAGGCGTCAAAGATGACGATATGGATTGTGATGTGTCAAGAAGACCATCTACGGAAGCTGTGGTCAGGAAGGCGACAGGGAAAGAAAAAAGCGTCTGGAAGACCGAAAACGAAAATAACTATGCATGGAAAGCAGATTAAAAAATAAGATGGAATCCGACTGGGAGAGTCGCATAGCAAGTAAGGAAACTTGGAATCAGAATTGAGTACCTTTGGTACTTTTTTGGAAGGCGACAGTGATACTGTCGCCTTTTTTTATACCCAACAAAAAATACGCTTCTGTTTCCACCTGGCCTACAGTAAATTAAACAGGCAACTGCAATTAACCCAGCCTTTGAGAGTCATGCCCAAGCCATGCGAAGATGCCCCCTGTGCACCAGCGAAGCTACCGCCCCCTTCTATCAAGATAGAAAACGAGCTATCTATCGCTGTAAACGCTGCATGCTGCTGTTTGCCGATGCCAGCTCTCATCTACCCCCCAGCGCCGAGGTAAAACGCTACCGCTCGGCCAATAGTAAAGACAAACCGCTGCAACAATTCTTATCTAGCCTGATCACTCAGTGTGAACAACAGGTTCAGGGACCACTGCTCGGGCTCAACTTCGGGCGACTGCTAGGCCAACCGGCCGTCGACGCCATCATGGCCCGAGGTCACCAGCTCAACCAATATGATCCACACTTCGCTCCGGATCATACCCTGCTAAGGCTCAAGTACGACTTCATCTGTTGCTATCGTGTCTTCGAACACTTTCGCTTTCCAGGTAAAGAGTGGCAGCTACTCTGTTCTCTGCTCAAACCCGGTGGCTGGATGGCAATCAGCACCCAGCTGCTCACCGAGCTTCAGGGCTTTCCCAAGTGGCATCATAAGAACAATCTGACCCATGTCAGCTTTTATCAGGAGGCCACCTTCCAATATTTGGCAGCCCAGGCTGACTTTAGGCTATTATTCGCCTCGAAAGATCTCATTTTGGTGCAAAAACCAACAGGATCTGGTATAACACGCGACCCAAGTTCACTTATCTGACTCAGGGTTAGGTAGGTTCACGATTTTTTGTAGTTGAGATTAACGCTATGACACGTAAGAAAACGCGCAAGATCAATGAGAATGCGCCAAAACGTCCGCCTAGAACCAAGAAAGAAGACCGTGCCCTCACGGGCAAGAAGCAGAAGTCGGGCAATAAAGCGGGCAGTCGTCATAACGAAAAACAGATCCAACAGAAGCAATCGGGCACGGCCCAGGCAAAAGATCCTCGCCACGGCAGCAAGAAGCCTATCGCGCTGGAGTTACCGACTCAGACGCCTGTAGCCAAGCAGCCCAAGGCACCTAAGATGAGCGATGAACAGAAGCTGCTGAAGCTAGAGGAAGATCCTAGACTCAACAAGCTGCTGGATATGCTCGAAGAGGGTCGCGATCTCAACGAGGCAGACCAGGCCTGGTTAGAGAAGCAACTAACAGAGATAGAGCGCCTGATGGATCGCCTAGGCATCACGGAAGAGGACGATCTCGAACATGTCATGAAGACCACGGTCGGCTCAGACGACGATCTCCTGGAGAAGTTTGAATCTGGCGCCGATCTGCTCAAAGATTACCAGGATAAAGACTAGCCCCACGGCTAACCCAAATGGCATCGATTCGATGCCATTTCGCTATCTACGCCAGGTAACCAATACCTAGCCACTATCACCTAGCGAAAGCAAACACCCAGCGAAAGCAAACAACTAGCAACCCAACACCTCGGACTGATTATGACCACGACACTCCTCATCCTAGGCGCCATCATCATCTTAGGCCTGGCCGCCTACGCCGCCAGCCTGCTACTCAAGCTAAAACAGCAAACCGCCCAACAAAAAGTCCAGCGCGAGGCCCAACAGGCAGCCAAAGATGCCAAAGAGCTGGAGCTGCTGGGCAATATCCACTATATCGCCGCCGCCATGCTCGAGGAGCGCTGCGAACTCTCAGAGGGCGTGATGCGTATCGGCAAACTATTTAATATCCTCGGCCACGATGAACAGGTAAAGCACCAGTATCCGGCGCTCTTTAAGCATTTTGAGGTCATAGAATCTCACCCCATCATGGAGCAGCGCAAGGCACTGGCGAAACAGCAACGGATGAAGCTAGACTTAGACAGAATGAAGTCCGAATCAGCGCTCGAGGCCGAGATCATGGCCGAGGTAGCAGTGCTTGCCAAGGCCTATGCCCACCTCAACCATTGACGTGAGTCGGTGCACAAAAACGGCTTAACACCAAGACATTTAAGCCGAAAACAAGGATATTCATCAGCTAACATAAATTGCAGTGCTAATTTGCAACCTGGATCAATGTTATTCGCTCAATAACATTGCATACTTCGCTAGTTGCTAATTTACCACCCTCGGAGGACACGCCTTGAAGCAGCCCACCCAAATTAGTTGGGATCAGTCAATGATCGAAAAATATAATTACAGCGGTCCTCGTTATACCTCTTACCCAACCGCACTAGAATTTGACGCCTCCTTCACCGAAGAAGACCTGCTCACCTCTATTGCCAACAGTAAGAGCAATAAACTATCGCTGTATCTACACATCCCTTTCTGCGCCAAGCTCTGCTACTACTGCGGCTGCAACAAGGTGATCACCCGTCACCAGCACAAGGCCGACCAATATATCGAATATCTCGCGGCAGAGATCGTCAAACGTGCACCGCTGTTTAAGCATTACCAGGTAACCCAGATCCACTGGGGTGGCGGCACGCCAACCTTCCTCAGCCCAGAGCAGATCCTCAGGCTGTCGGCGCTGCTAAGAGAGCACTTTAATATTGCAGACGAGGGTGAATACTCTATCGAGGTCGATCCACGCGAGATCGAACTCTCTATGCTAGACACCCTTAAAGAAGCCGGCTTCAACCGTATCTCGGTTGGCGTACAGGACTTCAACAAAGAGGTGCAGATTGCCGTTAACCGCGAACAGGACGAGCAGTTTATCTTCGACCTGATCGCCAAGGCGAAAGAGATGGGCTTCGTGTCGACCAACATCGACCTGATCTACGGCCTACCACACCAGACGCCAGAAAGCTTCGCCGAAACCATGCAACGCGTACTGGATCTGTCTCCCGACAGACTCTCTGTGTTTAACTACGCTCACCTGCCGGCACGTTTCGCCGCCCAGCGTAAGATTAAAGACGAGCACCTGCCGACGCCACAGCAGAAGCTGGAGATGCTACACCAGACCATCGAGACGCTGACGGGCGCCGGCTATCAGTACATAGGCATGGATCACTTTGCCAAGCCAGATGACGAACTCGCCATCTTGCAGAACGAAGGACGCCTGCACCGTAACTTCCAGGGTTACACCACCCAGGAAGAGTGTGACCTGCTGGGCCTAGGTGTCTCCTCTATCAGCCAGATTGGCGACTGCTACGCCCAGAACCAGAAAGATATCCGCCCCTACTACGAGTCGGTGGACGAGAAGGGTCACGCCCTGTGGAAAGGCTGTAAGCTCAATCGTGACGACGAGATCCGCCGTGTCGTGATTAAGCAGTTGATCTGTCACTTCGACCTGGATATGGACAAGATAGATAAGCAGCTAGGTATCAAGTTTGAAGAATACTTCGCCGAAGATCTCAGACTGCTACAAACCTTCATCGACGACAAGCTGGTCGAAGTGAAAGACAGAAAGATCACCGTGGGCGAAACAGGCCGTCTGCTGATCCGTAATATCTGTATCTGTTTCGACGTTTATTATCGTGACAAGGCCCGTCAGCAACAGTTCTCACGGGTTATCTAAACCCAAAGATAAAAAAAGCCGATGAATTATCATCGGCTTTTTTGTGGCTAATACTTTAAGCCATAGCACTTTAAGATAGTGCTTTAAGTTTGCGCTTTAAGCCTTGGCGGCATAGAGCGCCTTGCGCTCGCTGTCGGAGATAAAGGCCATCTCCACGCCGTTGCGTTGCAGCTGCGCCAACTCAGCGTCGCTAAAGCCCATCTCCTGCTTCACAGTGTCGTACTCATGCTTAATGTCGATGGCGCTCACGCCAGGATCATCTGTGTTGAGGCCGATCAACACCCCGGCCTCCATGAAGGTACGCAGCGGATGCTCCTGATAACTGCTCACTGTAGACGTATGCAGGTTACTGGTTGGACAAGACTCTATGCCTATCTTATTGACAGCCAGATACTCCATCAGCTTAGGATCGTGGATGGCATTGACCCCATGGCCGATACGGGTCGCACCGAGCTCCTGAATAGCCTGCCACATGCTCTCGGCACCAGCCGCCTCACCGGCATGCTCCGTAATCGCCAGTCCGGCGTCACGCACCTTCTTAAAGTGATCGTTAAACAGGGCGCCTGGGAAGCCTAGCTCATCCCCCGCCAAGTCCATCGCCACCAGGTGCTGCTTGTGTGCCAGCAGGGCTTCTAGCTCCTGCATGCAGGCGTCCTGACCGAAGGAGCGCGACATGATGCCGATCAGGTTGATCTTCACCTGATGATCCTTGAGGCCCGCCTTAACACCATCGATGACGGCTTCGACAACTCCCTCGATCGGCAGCTTATGGTTCATCGCCATATAGTAAGGACTGAATCTCAGTTCGGCGTAATCCAGGCCAGAGATCGCCGCATCGGCAACATTCTCATAAGCCACACGTTTTACCGCATCAAGATCAGCCAGTACGGCAACCATCCAGTCTAGCTTCTTCAAAAAAGCGACCAGGCTGGATTCTTTCCCCTGAATTTGAACGAAAGGCGCTAAACCTTCCAAGGTGTTGGCAATTGTGTTGGTGGCCCAGGTCCCAAATCGTTTCCGCCCTGACGTTACCATCAAGATGACGATGCAGATCCACCAACGGAATGGATGTATCAATCATATTTAACCCCTATTTGAACCCCTCAGCCAATATTGTTTTTTATCTGGTCTGAAGTTGTTGCAACTATAACACGCATTTTTTAACGATATGCATGACTTATGTTCAGCTTTCGACCAAAGTCCGTTGCAATACCTGCTGACAATTTATCTTGTGCCATGGGTGACCCACCAAATTGAATATTGCATAATCGTTGAGCTTATACCTAGGCCCATAATAATGACAACAGGATCACCCATGCATAAACCCTTAGCCCCTTGCCTACTCATACTCAGCCTCACGGCCTGCCAAATGGCACCCACGGCGGATGTCGGCACGATGCCGCAAACCACTGTCAGCCAGAGTCATCAGCAATTGCAGCGCATCATAGACGATGCCTGGCAACTTAGATTAGAGTCTAGTCCAGAAATGGCCTACTCACAGGGCGACGAGACGGCGGCGGCTAAACTGGACGATCTCTCCCCTGAGGCACTGGCTAGCTACAATCAGGCCGAAAACGCCCTGTTGGCTCGCCTCAAGGCATTAGATATGGCATCGCTCGACAAGGCCGATCGCATAAACGCCAAGATACTCGCCTATCAGCTACAAAACAGCGTCGACCAGTACCGATTTCACGACCGTTACTTCCCCATCACCGCCGAGAGTGGCTTTCACGCCTATATCTCCTCCATCGCCAAGGGTAACTTCAACAACCAAGCCGATTATCAGCACTACCTGAGCAAGCTCGAGGCGCTGCCTCATTATTTTGCCCAGCAAACCTATTGGCTAAAGCAGGGACTCGCTAAGGGCATCACGCCCGCCAAGGTAGTCTTAAACGGCTTCGAGGAGAGTATCAGCGCCTACATAGTGCCGGTTAAGCAGAGCGGTTACTTCAAGCCCTTCACACACTTTCCCAAGCACTTCACCGAGGCTCAGAAAAACGAGTTAACGGCGCAAGGCAAGGCCCTGATTGAACAGAATGTCTTGCCTAGCTACCAGGCCTTCTATGACTTCATGACCCAGGAATATATCCCAGGCGCACGCCAAAGTATTGCCGCCTACGATCTCCCCGACGGTGAGGCCTTCTATGAGAATCGCGTGCGCCACTACACTACGCTGCCGATGACGGCCGACGAGGTGCATCAACTCGGGCTCAAAGAGGTCAAACGCATTCGCGCCGAGATGCAGGCGATCATAGATAAGTTAGGGTATCAGGGCAGCTTCGCCGATTTCTTACACTTCCTGCGCACGGATCCTCAGTTCTACGCCAAGACTCCAGAGCAGCTCCTGAAAGAGGCGGCCTTTATCGCCAAGAAGGCCGATGCCATGCTACCGAAATTCTTCGGCAAACTGCCACGCACGCCCTATGGCATCCAGGAAGTACCCGCTGAGATCGCCCCTAAATACACCACGGGCCGTTACTCCGGCGCCAGTGGCGACGACCAACCCGGTTATTACTGGGTAAACACCTATGCCCTGGACAAACGTCCTCTATATGAATTGGAGGCCCTGACCCTACACGAGGCCGTGCCGGGTCACCACCTGCAGATCTCCCTCAACACTGAGCTGACCTCCCTGCCTAACTTCCGTCGTTACAGCTACATCTCGGCATTCGGAGAAGGCTGGGGACTCTACTCAGAATATCTCGGGCTCGAAGGTGGTTTCTATCAAGATCCCTACAGCAACTTCGGCCGCCTGACCTATGAGATGTGGCGCGCCGCCCGTCTGGTGGTCGACACCGGCATGCACGCCAAGGGTTGGACTAGGCAGCAGGCCATCGACTATATGGCCAGTAACACGGCACTGTCGCTACACAATGTCACCACTGAGATAGACAGATATATCTCCTGGCCGGGTCAGGCCCTGTCTTACAAGATAGGCGAACTCACCATCAAGCGTTTGCGCGCCAAGGCAGAGAAGGCCCTGGGTGAGAAGTTCGATATCCGCGCCTTCCACGACGCCGTCTTAGCCAATGGCTCAGTGCCCATGGCGCTACTCGAACAGCAGATAGACGACTTCATCGCCGCACAGGCTGCCGCTAAGTAGTAATCCTCCTCTGGCGTCCTAGTCATGCGATAGTGGCGCCAGAGATACTTAGCCCCCTTAAGCCATTAATCGCGATAACATATCGTGCTACACTCAGGCATCTTGTTCCTAATTCAGATTGCCCATGTCCACAGCCCCAGTCTCTACAAGCAGTGGCACCATCGCCACAACACTATCGGTTTTTTCCAGCGAATTAGAAGACAATCGACAGCAGCTAGATACTTTCTGGCAGGGCGTGGAGCAAGGCTATCTGACAACCAGTGATGGGCTCAAGCTGGCCTACTGTATGGCTGCACACCCCAACTCGACCCGGGCGATTGTGATCAGCAGTGGTCGCGTCGAGGCCTATCTAAAATACCAAGAACTGATCTTCGACCTCTATCAGTTAGGATATAGCGTCTATGCCTTGGACCACAGAGGCCAGGGACTTTCAACCAGGCTGACCGATAATCCGCATCAGGGGCACGTAGAGAAGTTTGCCGACTATGTGAGTGACTTTAGTCACTTTATCGATACGATTGTCACCCCCAAGCAACATGACCGACTGTATCTAGTGGCGCATTCCATGGGCGGGACCATAGCCACTTTATATCTGCAACAGGCGCCAGAACTATTCGATGCGGCCGTGCTCTCGGCTCCCATGTACGGCATCTGCCTGCCTATGCCTAAGCCCTTCGTGCGTTGGTTGGCGGGACACCTGGACAATGGCTCGAGCAATAAGCCCAACTATGTCTTAGGTGGAAAAGATTATATTGCCGTGCCCTTTGAGGAGAACGACCTTACCCATAGCGCTACTCGCTATCAAGACTATCGTAAGCTATATGAGACCTACCCGCAGCTAAAGCTAGGCTCGCCAACCAATCGCTGGTTAACCGAGTCTCTCGATGCCTGTGAGCAAGCCGTTCAGGCCGCAAAACACGCACAGACACCGATATTGATCTTGCAGGCAGAAGAAGACTCCATCGTCGATAATCGCGCCCAAGATGCAGCCAAGGGGGAGCATTGCCACCTCTTCAAGGTCGCCCATGCCCGTCATGAGATCTTTATGGAAAGAGATAGCGCCCGAAACCAAGCGCTGAATCAACTGGCAGACTTTCTCAGCCTACACGCTTGATATCACGGGTGATTCATCCAGCCTAACCAGCAGGCGGCTCAGCTCTTCTCCCGGCATAGGCCGGTGGAACAGATAGCCCTGATATAGGTCACAGCGATAGACCTTAAGCTGCTCGAATTGAGATTGGATCTCGACTCCCTCGGCAACAAACTCCAGATTCAGGCTATGAGACATATCGATCATGGCCTTAACGATCGAGGCGGACGCCTCACCATTGCCCATGTCTCTGATAAAGCTGGCATCTAATTTAAGGCGATTAAGCGGCAGCTCCTGCAGATAGCTCAGCGAGCTGTAACCGGTACCGAAATCATCCACCGCGATACTGATCCCAGCCTCTCTTAGCAGAGTCATGGTCTGACGCACCTGTTGAAGATCGGTCAATAACACATGCTCGGTCAGTTCCAGTTCAATATGGGCAGGACTGATCCCTTGCGCCTTTAGCGTGGCCAGTAACTTAGGCGCAAACTCATCCTGATGGAATTGACGGGCGCTGACGTTGATTGACACCATGGGCGGGCAGATATTCTGTGCCTTCAACTCACGAATAAAGCGACAAGCCTCCAGCAACACCCACTCACCCAACTCGATAATCAGGGCGCTCCCCTCGGCAACCGGAATAAAGTCAGCCGGAGAGATCGCCCCATGCTGTGGATGATGCCAACGCAGCAAGGCCTCGACCGAGGCGATCTCGCCCTTGGCATTTAACAGGGGCTGGTAGAAGAGAGACAACTGATGGCGAGAGGCGGCATGCACCAGCTCGATTCGGATCATCAGATTTTGCGCCGCACGCTTATCCATCTCACTGCTGTAGACCACACAGGCATCGCGGCCACTCTCCTTCGCCTGAGCCAAGGCCATGTTAACCCGTTTTAGTTGCTGTTCCGGTGGTGTGGCCTCACTCGGATCTATGATGGCAATTCCGACGCTCGCAGAGAGATTAAAAGTATGACCGCTGATATGAAAGCTGCGAGCGATGAGCTGACGCATCTGGCTTGCCAACGCCTGAGCACGACGTCGAGCACTGAGGAGATCTTCCGGCAGCTTCTTCACCAAAATAACAAACTCATCTGCCGCCACACGTGCGATAAGTGAATTAGAAGAGAAATAACTAGATAGCCTGGCCGCTATCTGAATCAGCAGCCTGTCACCACCATGATGCCCCAGAGCATCGTTAACCACCTTGAAGTTATCCAGATCCAGCATAAACAGGGCGGCACAGCTTCCCGACTCATCCTGCTGCTGATAGAGTCCATCCATCAAGGCACGACGATTAGCGAGATCCGTGAGCGGGTCATGCTTGGCCTGATGCATCGCCGCCTTCTGATTGCGAATATCCTCGGTCACATCGGATAGTGTGCCTATCATGCGTAGCGGCTTACCCTTCTCATTCCACGCAACCGTCATGCCGCGATCCAGCACCCAGATATAATGGCCCAGCTGATGACGGAGTCGATGAACGCTCTCAAACTCCTCGGTTTCGCCATTAAGGTAGGCGTTGAGGCTCTTGAGTATTCCTTCCTTGTCCTCAGGATGTAACCGGCTCTCCCAGGTTTCTAACTCGGGCATCAAGTCTTCGGGCCCGTAGCCCAACATATCTTTCCAACGATCCGAGAGAAATACGCTGTCATCCTCCAGGTTCCAGTCCCAGATGCCATAGCGAGAGACCTCTACGGCAAACAGCCATCTCTGCTCACTATCCTTAAGCTGTTTCGCCCCTTGTTGGAATCTATCCTTAAAGCGCTGGAGATTCTGCTCTAAGCTATGCAGCTCGATGAAGGGGGACTCGATCCTCTTATTCCTTGGCTCAGGCTCTGACTGACCCAAAGCCGCCGCCTGGCGGCTCAGATGACGAATCGGCGACAACACAAAGTAGTAAAACAGGCCAAGCAAGACAAAGGTAGTCGCCAGGGCGATTGCCCCTATTCTCATCAGGCCGACTAATACGGTTTCATCGCTGGCGGCCAGCATGGGCGCCATGTCATATTCGAGATAAATAAGCTCGGGACGTTCCACCGATAGGGATGAGAGTAGAGGTGTAATGGGATAGTAGGCCTGTATCGACTGACGCTTGTCACTGAAGTAAATCCTAGACTTGCCCTCGGCGACCCTGTCTCGATGCGCCTGACTATCATAACCATCGATCACCAACTGTGCCGAGCTGTCACGCCATACACCATGATTAGCAAAGCGTATGTCTCCTTTGCCATCGATAAGCGTATACACAGATAGCCGAATGTCGCTGCCAAGCAAGGCAAGCTCCTCTTCTACCCGGGTGAAGTCTTGCGCCTTAGCGGCCATCGCCACCAGATGATTCATCCGCATCAGCTCTTGAGACAGAAACTCGACCTGGGAGGTGGATACATGGCCTCGACGCTGCTGTCGCTCGACAAAATAACTACTGGTTATGAAAAACGCGAACAACAAGACACACACCAGAGGTGCGAAGAGCATGAGCGAGGGACGCGAGACAAATTTCAGCAAAGTCACTACACCTAAAGAAAAGGGTCGTCAGACGTAACACATCTTATCAATACAGGATCTACTGCGTGTGTTTGTGCCGATTATGCCACATTTAAGTTACTTAGTGACTAAACATTATTGCATTTAGCTATAAGCATATAGAGATTAACTAGGACGACGAGTGCTGGGCCATGCTGAAGAGAGAGTATCTCGAATGACTACATCCAAATTGAGAACGGCCAAAACGAAAAAAGCCCTAGCATTGCTGCTAGGGCTTTCATCTTAATGTTGGCGGAGCGGACGGGACTCGAACCCGCGACCCCCGGCGTGACAGGCCGGTATTCTAACCAACTGAACTACCGCTCCTTTGGGCTAAGCCCAAATTAGGCGCCTGGAAATGACCTACTCTCACATGGGGAGACCCCACACTACCATCGGCGCGATTGCGTTTCACTTCTGAGTTCGGGATGGGATCAGGTGGGACCACAATGCTATGGTTTCCAGACAAAATTGTAAATTTGAAAAGCTG
>NZ_JAKEVJ010000112.1:0-10772 GCF_022398425.1 Shewanella sp. Isolate7
GACGACCTAAAGCGGTCAATGTAAGACGGTCTGAATCAATGAGAGCCCGGCAGGCAACCATGAGGGTATTTAGACGCTTTTGGTGAATTTCTGGGCAATGTTGATAGAGGGATTGATGTAAGATAGTTAATGCTTGCACCTTGGAAGTCCGTGATTGTTTTTTGTTTGCGCTTAATCAGATCACATTCCAAGGTGTAAGTTCACTCTAATTTCATGATTTATCTCAAAGTTATCAGGGGATTCCTCAGCATCTTACCCCAAAATGCTCACTTAACTTTCGTTAAAGGCTTGGGTTAAAGACTTTTGCTAAAGGCTTACGTTAAAGGCTTGCGTCAAAGACTTACGCTAAAGGCTTGCCTTAACGATTTGCGCTAAAAGCCTATGCTAACGAGTGGTTACTCTTGCGCCAGTTGCGTGCAGCCATCTTGCCGTTCTCATTTGCTTTAAACCACCGGTTAACTAAATCCCTGCTCAGCGCCTGATCTGATTCGCTAAAGATCTCACGGCGATCACTGTGGATATTCACCGCAACAGGCTTCATCCCAATGCATCCGTCCCAGAACTAGAACTAGAACCAGAACTAGAACCAGGTAATTAGCCTGCCTATCAGCCCTAAAGGTTAAAATCAACTGCTCCTACCAGTTTGGCAGGGGAAATTTTGCTGTTTGATAAATTCCACACATAGCTGTTTTCCCTCAATTTTATCTTAAACACCTGTTTAAAAAACGTACTAAGCTACTGATTAACCCAGATGTTAATAGATTGTTGGCCAGATTTCACATTGCTTATCTAGTACGTCAGTGCAATCTAAGGTAGGAATAATAACAATAAGTAGGAGATACTATGTTCAACAAGATGCCTTCGTGGCTGCTCCCAAGTCTAGTGGCCAGTGCAGTGGCCCTCTCCATCACCGCCTGTTCCTCAGACGATGACGAAACACCCAACGTCGAGACACCACCTGTCACCACCACACCAACGGATCCCGGCCCAAGCTTTCCCGTCGGCGCCATCATCATAGAAGATGGTGAAAACCTCACCACCCGCATCCAGGAAGCCCTGATCAACGCCCAGAGCAACGACGTGATCGTGCTGCCCAAGGGCCACTTTAAGATAGCGTCGACCCTGCTGTTTGACGGCGATGTGGATGGCGATGGTGCCTATGCTAAGAACATCACCATCATGGGCCACGGCATGGAAGAGACTGTGCTGGATTTCTCCGAGTCGATCACCGGCGATGGTATCTTCGTGCAAAACGCCGTTAACATCACCATCCAGGATCTGTCGGTCAATGAGGCCAAGAACAACGGCATCAAGCTGAAGAACACCAACGGCATCATCTTAAGACGCCTGGCGACTGTATGGGAGGGCGCGCTGGATGAAGACAACGGCGCCTACGGTCTCTATCCGGTAGAGTGTGAAAACATCCTCATCGAAGACACCTATGTGCGGGGCAGCGCCGATGCCGGTATCTATGTGGGCCAGTCTGAGTACATAGTCGTGCGCCGTAATATCGCTAAGGAAAACGTCGCGGGTATCGAAATTGAAAACTCTAAATACGCTGACGTCTACGACAACGAAGCCATGGGCAACACGGGCGGTATCCTGGTGTTCGATCTGCCGATCAACAACCACAGATATGGCTCAAGCGTGCGTATCTTCAACAACAAGGTCTATAACAACAATACCCCTAACTTCGCCAACGCCTCGTCCAACCCTGCCGGGGTACATATTGTGCCGCCGGGCACAGGGGTGATCATCCTCTCCACCAACGATGTAGAGATCTTCAACAACGAGATCACCGGCCACGACACCTTGGGGGTGACCGTCTCCAGCTTCTTTATCGCCGAGCCAGACATGACCACCTTCGTGGGCAACTATGGCCAGCCGGGACAACCCATAGAAGATGGCTGGCGACCGACCCCGCGTAACATCTATCTGCATGACAACGTCATCAAAGACTATGGCAAGAAGCCCAACGGCTACCTGATCGAAGATATCATCAAGGCCTATCTGCTGAGCCATGGCGCCTTCCCTGGGATCCTCTACGATGGCCTGGGCGAAATGCTATCCAACAACGGCACCGCCACCTACCTGGGGCTTAAGGAACAGCCATTCGCCGAGGATGGTAGCGACAACATCTGTGCCCGTGACAACGGCGATGTCTCCTTCGGGCGTCTCTATGCCAACAACAACACTGACATCAGCATCGCCGACGTCCTCTATGAGAAGACCCAGGATAAGATCATGGACTGCGCCCAGGTGAGCCTGCCGGTACATACGGTCACCTTTGGCGATCAGATCTTCGGCTGCGGCGTGGATGATGATGTCGAGGGCTGTGACGGCGGTAACCTGGTCGGTGGTGGCGGCACCATAGGCGAAGGTGAAGGCGGTCTGGTGGGCGATGGCGATCTTAGCCTTTGCAGCACCACTACCCCTGGCGTGAATTGGGATGCGCTAATGGGCGCCAACTGTCCTAACCTCTCTGACTATCAGCTGTTTGCCGATACCAAAGATCCTAGCACTGGGGCCAACTCAGGCGGCATTCCTTATGATCTCAACACTCAGCTGTTTACCGACTATGCCAGCAAATACCGCTTCGTCTTCGTGCCTGAAGGCAAGGTAGCCAACTACTCGGCTAACGAGAGCATGGACTTCCCGGTCGGCACAGTGATCACTAAGACCTTTGCCCTGCCAAGTGACACCAGCAAGCGCGGTGTGGCCAACGAGACCCTGGTCGAGACCCGTCTGTTAATCAAACGTGCCACCGGCTGGTCGGCCCTGCCCTATGTATTTAATGCAGAGCAGACAGATGCCGTGCTGGCCAAGGCAGGCGCCATTCAGGCCAAGCAGGTGGTTCACAACGGTAAGACACTGGATTTTGACTATGTGGTGCCGAGTATGAACCAGTGTAAGCAGTGTCACCAGTTCAAGAGTGACGACGCCAGCGCCGCGGTATTCGTGCCCATCGGCCCTAAGGCGCGTCACCTGAATAAAGACTACGCCTACAGCGATGGCACCATGAACCAGCTGATGAAGTGGCAAGCCGCCGGCATCTTGCAGGGCGTACCAGACACAGCAACTATTGCCACTGTGCCCGCCTTCCACGATGGCGATGAGGCTAAGGTCGCGGCCATGACAGATGTAGAGCTGATGCAGACCGCCAAGGGCTATCTGGATATCAACTGCGCCCACTGTCACCGTCCGGAAGGCAACGCCTCTAACACAGGGTTAAAACTTGAGTTCTGGCGCGCCTATGACGAGGACAGCGGCTACTCTCACGGTACCTGTAAGTCGCCTATCGCCTATGGCGGTGGCTCGCTGAGCTACGATGTGGTGCCGGGTTCGAGCGAGACCTCTATCTTACACTTCCGTATGGACAGCACAGTACCTGGCGATCGCATGCCAGAGATAGGTCGCAGCCTGTCGCACACAGAAGGCACCGCCTTGATTGCCGAGTGGATCAAGCGATTACCGCTGGCCACCTGCTCTCAATAACCCCAACTCAAGGGCCGCCAATAGGCGGCCCTTCTTATCATGAGCCCAGACTATGTTAACCCGTCCAGTAAAAGGTATGCTCCCGCTTTTGAGTCAAACCCTCTTGCTGCTATGCCTTGCGGCCTGCGGCGGCAGCGATGACACCACCTCGAATCCATCAGACACAGGCCAAACCGATACCAGCCAACCCGGCACACCGCCAACGGGCGGCACTGATCCCGCACAGGGCTTGTGTGATAGCCTAGAGGGCGAGATCAACTGGCAGGCCCTGATGGCGGAAGACTGCCCGACTTTATCCCAATACCGGCTGTTTCAACAGCCAGATAAACCGACTCGCAGCCCTAATGCGCCCGGGTTTAATTATGAACTCTCGAGCCAACTGTTTACCAACTACGCCCACAAATACCGTTTCATCTTCCTACCCGAGGGAAGCCAAATCGACTATCACCCGAGCGATACCTTCGACCTGCCGATCGGCGCCGTACTGGTCAAAACCTTTGCCCTGCCAAGCGATACTCAGCTTACCGGGGAAGCCAATGAGACCTTGGTGGAAACAAGGCTACTTATACACCGCGAGAACGGCTGGACGGCGCTGCCCTATCTTTGGCAAGACGGCGAGGCGCACCTCAGCATCGCCGGAGCCAATCAGACCCACAGCCTGACGCGTCAGGGCGAGCAGCTGGATTTCACCTATCATGTTCCCAGCCGGGCAGAATGTAAACTATGCCACCAACGCGCCGGCGACAATGGCACCCAGATCTATCCCATAGGCCTCAAGCCCTATCTGCTTAATCATGATGTGTTGGTCAACAAGGAAAGGATTAACCAGCTCGAACATTGGCGCGCACAAGCAAGATTAACTGGGCTGCCAGATAGCGGCGCGCCCGACTCGGCGCCGGCGATCACAGAAAATAACGCCGATCTGACCGCCAGAGCTAAGGGCTACCTAGATATCAACTGCGCCCACTGTCACAGCGCCGAAGGATTTGCCAGCATCTCAGGGCTACGCCTGGGCTTCTATGTGGACCACACCAGCTTTCAATATGGGATATGTAAGCAGCCTCCCGGCTGGGATGGCGGTGAGAAAGGGCTCTCCTATGACATCATTCCCGGCGATGGCGAGCACTCCATCTTACCCTATTGCCAAATGCTGGATGCCCCTAAAGATCGCATGCCCCCCATCGGCCGCAGCCTGAGTCATGTAGAGGCCTTGAGTGTTCTGCAAACCTGGATAGATGGCCTACCGCCAAGCCTGGGCAACTGCCAACATTCAGGCTAGATCTTGCGAATAAACTGGCCTGGCGGCAGGCCAAGCCAGTGCTTGAAACTCTGACGGAAATGGCTCACGTCGCCAAACCCCATGATCTCTGCGATATCGGCGATGCGCTTGTCACCCTGGACGATGAGACCGATTGCCGTCTGGCAGCGCACCTGATCCACCAGCTTTTGATAGCTGGTACCCGCGTTGGCAAGGTGACGCCTGAGGGTGCGATCACTCATGTTGAGCCTCTGCGCCATAGACTCAAGCTTGTGAGTCTGTGGAAAATCTTGATTTAAGATGGCCAGCACTTTTTCGATCAAGGAGGTGTCATGCAAGGCCTGCTCGTCCAGTTGTAGCTGGGAGAAGTCGTACACCAGGGGCAAGGCGAGCGCCTCATGGGAGATGGCCCACTCGAAAAACTCGTGATTAAAGCTCACCTCGGCCTGGCAAAACTC
Source organism: Shewanella sp. Isolate7 (assembly GCF_022398425.1). Classification (NCBI taxonomy): domain Bacteria; kingdom Pseudomonadati; phylum Pseudomonadota; class Gammaproteobacteria; order Alteromonadales; family Shewanellaceae; genus Shewanella; species Shewanella sp. Isolate7. Next base: position 5,212 of record NZ_JAKEVJ010000112.1, read on the forward strand.
CGCCAGAAATTCACTGTCGTGAGCCGGAGTGGCCAGTTGCACCCGCTCGAGCTTAACATCCTGCCCCGTTAGTTGGCGCGCCAAGGCCAACATGGAACAGACACTGTTTTGAAACTGCAGACTAAAATGACGAGAAGAGATCTTCGCCGTATTGAGCCAGCGAAAATAGAGGCATCGCTCCCCCTGACTCACTAGGGTATCCGAGACACTCCCCACCAGCTCGGGGTGAGCGATAACAAACTCCAGGCATTCACCGAGGGTTTTACACCTGGCCAGATAGGGCCAGATAAGCGCGAGATCTTCGACCCTGTAGGTCTCCCCCAATCGCCCACCAATCTGAGGATCTTGATCTAAGTCGGCCAGAAAAGCCATGGCATAGTCGACTTGCCAGACAAACACAAAATTGAGCTTAGCCAGCTCATTTAAACCCAGGCCTATCTCGGTGCAGAGGCTTTCAGCCTGGGATTGACCGTAGCGGCGAGCCACAAAATAGACCAAACTCCTCAATTCATAGGCGGGATAAGATTGATCGCCAACCTTAAGCGTCGCCTGATAGCGGGTATTACTCGTCATCTCATCTCACAAAAACTATGGGGAATAGTATTTTGTATAAGATTTCGTGGATGAGTAAAAGCCTGAAGGGATTAAAAAGTTACAAATATGTAAAAACCCGCCAAAGACGGGTTTTTATTCGATAGAAGAGTGGCCTCTTTAGCTAAGCGGTTGGTTCTTCTGGGCGAGGCGATTAAACACGGCATCGACGGCCAGCGAAGCGCTGTGGGCAAGCTTGTCGGCGATCTTCTTCTTAAGCTGATAGCGAACCTTAATCACCGTCTTCTCTTCGGCAAGCTTCATCACCACATCGTCACTGGTCGACAGACCATCGACAAGCCCCAAATCCAGCGCCTGTTGGCCATACCAATGTTCACCTGTCGCCACCTTGGCGATATCCAGCGTTGGGCGATACTTGCTGATGAAGGCCTTAAACAGCACGTGAGTCTCTTCCAGCTCTTCCTGAAACTTCTGCCGCCCTTCATCGGTATTTTCACCAAACAGGGTCAGGGTGCGCTTGAAATCACCTGCGGTATGCTGCTCATAATCGATATCATGCTTTTTCAGCAGACGGTTGAAGTTGGGTATCTGTGCGACCACGCCAATAGAGCCGACGATGGCAAAAGGCGCGGCATAGATGGTATTGGCCACACAGGCCATCATATAACCACCGCTCGCAGCTACCTTGTCGACACAGATGGTCAGTGGGATCTCGGCGCTGCGCAGTCTGTCGAGTTGGCTCGCCGCCAAACCATAACCGTGCACCATGCCGCCGCCACTCTCGACATTCACCACCACCTCGTCACCTTTTTCAGCGATGGCTAAGATGGCACTGATCTCTTCACGCAGCGACGCCACTTCATTGGCATCTAAGCTGCCCTTAAAATCGATAACAAACACCCGAGGCGTGGGCGCGGCTTCACCATCGGCCTTCTCTGCTTTTTCCTTGGCTTTTGCCTCTGCCTTAAGGCTTTTCTCGTAGGCCTTAAACTGCTTCTTGCTCAGCAGCTCTTCCTTCAAGTCATGCTTGAGTGCCTTAAGATCTTCAGACACGTTGGTGAGCTTAAGCTCCCCCTTATCGGCCTTCTGCTTTACCGCAGACGCCAATATCAACACGACGACGGCAACGATGGCCACCACTATGGTGACGGCTTTTGCCAGAAAGAGTCCATACTCATACAAAAATTCCAAAATTCAGCTCCGTGATCAGGCCTTAAAAATCTGGCCGCTATTCTAGCAGCCCTGAGTGCAATAACAAATCCAGCCATAAAAAAACCCAGCCTAGCTGGGTTTTTTCTATCGAGTGATACTTATTAGTTTGCTGGTACGGCGCAAGGCTGAATCACAGAGTCATCCTGCACTAGCACACTTGCCTGACCTTTACCGGCGGTAAGAGCAAACGCGGCAACCTGCTGCTGCATCTCAACCGTGGCCGCTGCGGCGCTGCCATCGGTCACGCCAGGCACCTCACTTGGGCTCACGATAGAGCTATGATGCCCCTTGCTGAAACGTACCGCACCAGAACCTACTGTCGTGGTGTCGATACACTCCAGGCCAAGGCCTGCGATCAATGGCTCGGTACCTGATACAGGGAACTTTTCTACACGATTAGGTAACACCTGATCCGGCAAGTTACTACCATCACCTACTACCTCAATCAGATGTATCGGCATTTCATTAGCCTTTAACTGAGCCGCGTGGTTAATTGGATCGGCACTGTCGACCGCAGTCTGCACCGCGAAGGCGAAAGTTGGCAGGAATTCGGCATAGACAGCCTGCACTAGGGCCGCATACTCGGGCGTACCCGGCTCGTAACCAGCAACGTTAGCCTTATCCACCAGCGCCTGGAAGGTATCGCTTGCCGTCACATTGTTAAACAGCAGTGGACCGAAGGTCTCGGAGCCGATGAAGGTACCGGCAAACCCACCGGTTGGTGCCACCAGAGAAACCGCATTGAGCTTATGCACATAGCTAAGATCAGCGCCATTAACAGGATGGTTCAGACCAGAGTTGGCATAGGTAGCAAAATCGGTACCCACGATAGCACCCAGGCTCAGACCCTGTGCGCTGATCTTAGTAATATCGAACATCTGCGGCATCTGCGCTGCGGCTAAACCACCGGCAAGGCCAGTCAAGGCGGCGCGAAGGCCGAGATGATCCACTGTCGCCTGTCTGAAGTTATCACGTACTGCCAGGGTGCTTTCCAGGTTCACAAACACCAGCGGATTACCGTTCTTAAATGCATCTGTATTGCCGATAACGGCACCAAATGCTGGATCGCTCGCCGATACCTCGTAGATGCCATCGCCATTTGCATCGAACGATCGCGCGCCATGCAGTGGCATATCGATCGCGATAGTAGCAACGCCCATGGCAGCATAGCTACCGGCGTAGGCCAATGACATCTCTTTACCACCGCCTAGACCATGCATGGCGATGGTGGTTGGCCAGCCTGCCGTAGGCGGCGTAAAAGGTAAGCCTTGTGAGGCGTAGAACTGCGCCAGACGCTCGGCGTTTGGCATAGAGATGAGTACAGGCACCTTCTCGCTACCGGTTGGGGCCGGGATAGGATTGAACTTAGTCAGGTGCTTGGCCTTATCGGCCGGCGTACCATCATCGAGTAACCAGGTCTTGCCTGCCAACAGGGCTGGATTGGCTAGGCCGGCCGCGGGGTCGATTTTATGAGCCAAGGCCTGGGCGCCGTAATTTTGCTGACTCAGGGTGCCAGATTGCAGTGCCAGCAGCACGGCGACCGGACTGTCGCCCAGCGCATGCCAGCTACCATTGATGCCGTTACACATCACAGAGTTACAGGCACCATATGTCGGCAGTGTCAGCTCTGCGACATACACATCGGCAAGGCTGGAAACCACATAGGCAACACCGTCTTCAGGCTTTAATCTAGCGGCCTGAGCAACAGTGATCCCCAGCGGATGAGGCTGTGGTACTGAGATAGATGGGGCAAAAGGTGAGCCTTCTTGCAGCATCAGTAGCTTAGTCGTCTCATAGACATCGCTTACCGACTGAGTGGTAAACAGACCTGAGTAGCTGACAGTCGAAGCATCTACGCCATGTGAGGCGGCCATTCCTTTCTCGTAGCTGTTTACCAAGGCTTGCAACATTAGCTGCTCTGGCGTTTGTAACGGCTTGGTCTCAATATCCAACTTCAGCGTGCCGTAGGTGGTTGACGGCGCAATAGGACGTCCAGCCGAGTCTTGAATCAGATCGGTCGTGGCATACACATAAGATTGACCCGCCTTAAGCGGCTTTAGCGGCACGATAGCGATGGTGTTGCCAGAGGCACTGGCGACAAAGTCGACGCCAAATTGTAGCTCATCGCCTAACTTACAGGCTGAAACCGAAGGCGCAGACTGACACTCGGGATCCGATGAGAGTGGACCACCGACAGTGGCTTCAAACATGCGCACCGCACCTGGCTGCGCCACAGAAGCGGCAGCCAGTGTCAGCATGGTGCCGTCATGGTCGGCCGCAGGTTCGACGTTAATCGAAATGGGAGAGGTAGTAGACCAACCATCCAGGGCGCCTAACGCCATCTGAGGGTCTGTGTAGTCGCTTGTGCCGTCGGCCTCCTCGCCCGGCATGGTCAGGGTACCGTCTGTGGTGCCGCTAAAGAGCAGATCGTTGGGTAATGGTACCTTGCTGTTTTCAGGATCGAATACCATGTGTGACAGAGGGATTAGCGGCTCGGTCTTCTCTGCGAGTTGATCGACGCTATCTTCGCTACAACCAGCCATTCCCAATGCGGATGCAATTGCGACACCCAAAAAGAGTCTTTTCATCTTTTTTCCCCAAATCTTGTTGTAATAATTTTGTTTTCCCCAAAAATTGGTCACAATAGTCTTCCTTGCGTGACCAATAGGACTTTTACCGTCCTTATTGCCACTCAAGTTAACGCAAAATTATTGAGTTAGCTACAATTTTGTCACACACAAACAGCAGATTGACGGTCATTAATCAATCATTTGTTTAAAACATGCGTATCAGGCTCGAATAAATCATAGAAATGGCGGGGATTTCCGCTTACAGGAAAAATTGACTCATGTTGGAATATCAGGCAGCAAAAGATTTACTTAAAGATAAAACGATACTGGTCACTGGCGCCGGAGATGGTATTGGCCGCGCCGCTGCTCTGGCCTACGCCGAACATGGTGCCACCGTTATCTTGCTGGGCAAGACAGTCAAGAAGCTGGAAGCCGTCTATGACGAGATAGAACAGGCGGGCTACCCGACTCCTGCAATCGTGCCATTGGATCTTAAGGGTGCCACAGAGCAGAACTACCAGGACATGGCCGAAACCATAGAACAGCAGTTTGGTCACCTCGACGGCCTGCTGCATAACGCCAGCCTGCTGGGTGTACTTGGCCCCTTCGAACATATCTCGATGGATTCGGTCAAGGAAGTGCTACAGGTCAATGTAGTCGCCGAGATCATGATGACCAAGGCGCTGCTGCCTGTTATGAAGAAAGCCCCTTCTGCGTCTATCCTGTTCACCTCAAGCAGTGTCGGTCGTCAAGGACGCGCCTTCTGGGGTGAATATGCCATCTCTAAATTCGCCACCGAAGGCATGATGCAGTCTCTGGCGCACGAATATGAAAGCAGCAACCTGAGAGTCAACAGCATCAATCCTGGCGCCACCCGCACCAAGATGCGCGCCAATGCTTACCCAGCCGAAAACCCACAGAATCTCAAGACCCCTGAAGCGATAATGACCACCTATCTCTACCTCATGGGTGACGATGCTAAAGGCGTCACGGGCCAACAGTTTAACGCGCAGTAATCAGGCATGCGCCCACTCTGGGCGCATTTTATACCAATCGTAATAAATAATTGATCATTCTAGCTTGTTAAAACGCTCGATAACTGTATTAGTATTTTTAATTGTAGAATAACTACTTATCTAAGGAAGGTGCGAATAAGTCCCGTGCTTGCTCTGCGTGTGCTTAAAGTGGATAGATGCTAGGCACAGTTTGCAGCGAATGGCCCTAGTC
>NZ_JAKEVJ010000113.1:0-9556 GCF_022398425.1 Shewanella sp. Isolate7
CGCGGTGATCCGCCGCCTGCGCCTCTAATACCAATCGTAATAAACAATTGATCATTCTAGCTTGTTAAAACGCTCGATAACTGTATTAGTATTTTTAATTGTAGAATAACTACTTATCTAAAAATCCTGCTTTGTTCTCAAGCGTTTTTCCTGCACTATTTCTGATCACATGTTTACTGTGATTGGTATAAGGATTGATCACTGTAAATACTGTGATTGGTATTAGCCCCATACCGATTGGCTTATTTCATGATATTCATGCTGTTCTTGATATGGCAGTAGGCCTTTACCTTAGGGGTAAAGGCTATCCACACCTGCACCAGCGCGAGCAGTATCAGTACAGTGAACACTAACCAATCGGGCAGCTTGCCCTGCCAATCGCCCAGGTGAAAGGTCGACGGACCGGCCACCAGGTTGTCGGGGTCGTATAAGATCACCGGCAGCAGGCTCACCAGCGCGAGCTGGATAATGGTGTAGCCCCTTAGCATATAGAGCCCGGCTTTTTGCCGGCCCAGCACGGCAATCACCATCAGCAGGGTCAGCATGCAAAACAGTACCCCTTGTTTGGCCATCAAGCCGCTGACAGAGGCCAGTGTCAGGAGCAGCAACATCGCGAGCAGGCGCTTAGGCAGTCTGGCCTTTATCGGCTGCTGGTTGGCGGCCTGGGGGCTTACTGCTTGGACACTTTCAGCTAGGGCACTCTCTGCTTGTGCGTTAGCCGTTTGAGCAGCCTCTACTTGAGCTTCTGCCTGCGCTGTCGTCTCTGTCATCTCAGACGGTGACACCTTGTTCTCTCCCATGATCTTACAAGGCCGATTAGTGACGCTGCTTAGGCGTCAGGCGCTGTTCCAGCTCATAGGGCGGGATCACCACGCCGAGATCTTCCTGTACCGGGAAGACGGCGACAAACAGGTCGTCGTCCTGCATGCCGGGCACCCAGCGTTCCAGCCACTCATCCAGGGAGATGGCCAGTGGGATGCAATCTGCCCAGTCATCAATCGCCCACATCTTGGCGGATTCTTCACAGGGCCACATAGGGATGCAGTCTTCATCTTCGGTGGTCAGCATGACGCAGCCGTCGACATCCTGCAGTGTCCACAGGGTCTTGTTGGCCTTGGCTTGTTCGACGAGGTAGTCGTAACGGGCCTCAGGGGTCATCTGGCTAGCATCTTTTGCACTCTTGGTCATTGCTGTCTCTTCATTAATTTGCGGCAGGGCCGATTGGCGCTCATGATAACATCGCTTGCGCCCCTCGCTAACCGTTTTTTTACACGGGCTAGGGCGCTCTTGTTCAGTTGCCGGGGAATAGGCCACCGAGCACAGTTTCACGGCTGGCGCCCGTGACCGCAGGCAGGTTACCGGGCAGGCCGAGCTTGTGGCGCATGGCGAGCCAGGCGAAGGCGATGCCTTCTACCCATTGAGGATCTACCCCTAGGCTGGCGGTGGTATGTACCTGATAGCCGGGCAGTAGCTTGGCCAGGCGGCTGAGCAGCTCGGTGTTAAAGGCGCCGCCACCGCAGACATACAGCTCGGCCTTATCGGTGAGCTTGAGGCAGTCGTTGGCGATGCTGTGGCAGGTGAGATCCAGCAGGGTAGATTGAATATCCGCCTCATGCAGATAGCCAAAATCGGCGGTCTGCTGTTCGAGCCAGGCCTGGTTAAACAACTCCCGTCCGGTACTCTTAGGCGCGCTTAATGAGAAATAGGAGTGCGACAGCATCTGCTTGAGCAGTTGCTCGTCTGTCTTGCCGCTGGCCGCCCAGCCGCCGTCCTTGTCGTATGCCTCGCCCTGCACCTGCTTTATCCAGGTGTCGATAAGCGTGTTGCCCGGGCCGTTATCGAAGCCGATGACCGCGCTGGCATCGCCTGGCAGATAGGTAATGTTAGAGATGCCGCCTATGTTGAGGATCATCCGCTGATGGCCTGTGCGGGCAAACAGCTCCTGATGGAAGGCAGGCACCAAAGGCGCCCCCTGACCGCCCAGGGCGATATCTTTGCGGCGAAAGTCGGCGATGACATCTATGCCGGTGAGGGCGGCGATGGTGTTGGGGTCGCCAATCTGCAGGGTAAAGCCCAGCTCCAGGTTGGGCATGTGGCGTACCGTCTGGCCGTGGCTGCCGATGGCCATGATCTGCTGTCTGTCTATGCCACTCTTGGCCAGTAGGCCTTCGACGGCCTGGGCAAACAGCTTGCCGACGCTGCGATCCAGTATGCCCATACGGTTGATCTCATCTGAGCCCGATTGGCACAGACGCTGCAGTCCGCTCAGTAGATGGCTCGGCAGGGGCTCGGTATGGGTGTCGACCAAGGTGATCTTATCGTCGGTGAAGTCGACCAGTACGGCGTCGACGCCATCCATGCTAGTGCCCGACATCAGGCCGATATAGTAATGTTTGCTCATCTAGGTGTCCTGGGGTCTGTTGACCCGAAAAGAGAGACTCACTGGGAGGCCAATTGCACTTGCTTGTTTTGTTCAAGTTTAGCCATCAATTGCTTACTCAGGGCGAGGAAGCTGGATTTTTCCTTGCGATCTATGGGCAGAGACTGGGGCAGCTTGACCGTGCGCGGATTACGGTGCACGCCGTTAACGATAAACTCGTAATGCAGGTGGGCGCCGGTGACGCGACCGGTAGAGCCCAGGGTGCCGATGATCTGTCCCTGTTTTACCGTCTGTCCCTGCTTGACCTTGCGCTTCTTGAGATGAAGATACTTGGTGGTATAGGTCTCATTATGCTTAATGAAGACATAGTTACCATTGTATTGGTTGTAGCCGGACTTGATCACCCGGCCCTTACCCGCAGCCTTGATGGGGGTGCCGACCGCCGCCACATAGTCCACGCCTCTGTGGGCCTTGACCTGTCCGGTGACTGGGTGGAGGCGACGCGGATTGAAGCTTGAGCTGACATACTTAAAGTCCACCGGCGAGCGCAGGAAGGCCTTACGCATGCTGCGCCCCTCGTCGGAATAGTAGTTGCCGTCCTTGTAGCGCACCGCCGTGTAGCGATCGCCCTGGTTGTAGAACTCGGCGGCCAGGATATTGCCGTTACGCAGGAACTCGCCGTCGGCGTACTCCTCTTCAAACAGAATGGCGAAGTTGTCGCCCTGGCGCAGATCCAGGGCAAAGTCGATATCCCAGCCGAAGATGGTGGCCAGCTGCATGATCTGGTTGGGGGTTAAGCCCGCGCCGACACCGGCGTTCCAGAAGTTGCTGCTGATGGTGGCGCTGGCAAACTTGGTGCGGCTTTCCACCGTCTTCTTGATGATCTCTTCGCTGTAGCCCTTGTCATCCTTGCAGATCTTCAGGGTCGAGATGGGGTCTAAGTGGTAGACCACCCGCTTGAGCTGGCCGGCATCGTTTTTGACGATACTGATCTCTTCGCCGGGCAGGATCTTTAACAGGTTCTTCTTGGCCTTGGGCAGCAGGGTGATCTCATACACGTCGCGGGCGCTCAGGCCGGCGCGCTTAAACAGGGCCGCCAGGGTGTCGCCGCTGCGTACGGTAAAGTCTTCGCTGGTCTCGTTTTCCTCGTCTGGCGCGGCGGTCGCTGGGGCCGCTACCTGGGTCAGGGCGCTGTCGTTAAGGTCGAGGTTGCCGCTCTCTTGGGTATTGCGGGCAATCTCATCGGCGCTGGGCGGCTCGGGCGTACGAAAGGCCAGCGGTACGGGGTAGGCGTAGCCCTTGGTCTTGATGTCATTGTCTGAGTCTTCGCTGGACGGGCCGTTACCGGCCTGCTCGCCGAGGCGGATCTTACCCGACAGTGCCGTCTTGGTGTTGCGCGATGCCTCGGCATCTTCGGAGGGGAGAAATATCACGCCTATGGTGATCATCACTAAGACACTCAATACGATTTGATGCAATCTGGGTAACAGTTTTAAGAGTGTGATGATCTTTCCCATTGACTCCGATACCAATTTCTAACACTTAAGCCGATCCTGTTAGTGTACACTCTTTCATTTGTGCTGGCTAACAAGTAACATTAGTCCCCATTATTTACCTATCGGCTCTTAGGAGTAGCTGCCAAGATGGCTAATTTAGACCAAGCATTAGCAGAAATTAAACGTGGTACCGACGAGATCTTGCTCGAATCGGATCTGCTGGAAAAATTAAAAGAGGGACGTCCTCTGCGCATCAAGTTGGGGGCCGACCCAACCGCGCCGGATATTCATCTTGGCCATACTGTGATCCTCAACAAGCTGCGTGCCTTCCAGGAATTGGGGCATGAGGTGATCTTCCTGATCGGTGACTTCACCGGCATGGTGGGTGACCCGAGCGGTAAGAACAGCACGCGTCCGCCGCTGACCCGCGAGCAGGTCATGGCGAATGCCGAGACCTACAAGGAGCAGGTCTACAAGATCTTGGATCCGGCCAAGACCCGCATCGAGTTCAACTCGAGCTGGCTGGAAGAGCTGGGCGCGGCAGGCATGATACGTCTGGCTTCACAGCAGACGGTTGCGCGCATGATGGAGCGTGACGACTTTAAGAAGCGCTACGCCTCGGGTCAGTCGATTGCCATCCACGAATTCATGTACCCACTGCTGCAGGGCTATGACTCGGTAGCGCTGGAAGCCGACGTTGAGCTTGGCGGTACCGACCAGAAGTTCAACCTGCTGATGGGCCGCGAGCTACAAAAAGCGGCGGGTCAGAAGCCACAGGCGGTGATCATGATGCCGCTGCTGGAAGGTCTGGACGGCGTGAAGAAGATGTCCAAGTCTGCCCACAACTACATAGGTGTCAGCGAGCCAGCAGGTGAGATGTTCGGCAAGATCATGTCTATCTCAGATGACCTGATGTGGCGCTACTTCGAGCTGCTCTCTTTCCGTCCACTGGAAGAGGTAGCTCAGCTCAAGAGCGACGTCGAGAGCGGCACTAACCCGAGAGATGTGAAGATCGCCCTGGCGAAAGAGATCATCGCCCGTTTCCACGACGAGGCGGCTGCCGAGGCGGCGCATCAGGAGTTTATCAATCGCTTCCAGAAGGGCGCCATCCCGGATGACATCCAGGAGATTGAGATTGCCGCTGGCGACGGTATCGGTATCGCTAACGTGCTCAAAGACGCTGGCCTGGTCAGCTCGACCTCTGAGGCGATGCGTATGATCAAGCAAGGCGCCGCTAAGCTTGACGGCGAGAAGATTGAAGACAGCCGTCAGCAACTGAGCGCCGGTCTGACAGGCGTGTTCCAGGTGGGTAAGCGTAAGTTCGCCAAGATCACCCTTGTGTAACGACCTGGCTAACCCTTCGGGGATTAATGCTTAGATGAAATCGATAAAAAGGCCTGCAGATGCAGGCCTTTTTTATGTTCGTTTGACGCGAGCAACTTAGCGTGCAACTTAGCGTTCAGTATAGCGGGCATAAGGCTGGTGGTAGTGTGTTACTGGGTGGCGAGCTGGTCTTGCATGGTCTGATAGTCCATCAGATCTTCATGTTCCTTGACCCTGTGATTGGCCAGATCCAGCTTGACCGTGGTCACCCCTGGGATAGCCAGTTCGATCACCTTACCTGGCTTGCCAAACAGGCTGCCCGGGCCGCGATAGTGATAGTTGCCAATCATCACCACCAGAGAGCCTGAGTTGTACATGTGCTCTATGTTGAAGTCATACTCCAGCACGCCCCTATGGGCACGCTCGAAAAACTCTATGATGTTGCGCCTGCCTGTGTAGGTCTTGCTGGCGGTGCGATCCTTAAACACGCTGTCGCGGTTGTAGAAGGAGGCCAGGGTGCGATAGTCATGATCCGTCAGCGCCTGAATATACTTGATGGCCATCTGCTGCTCGGCAGGCATGTCACCGGGCCCCGCCTGGGCGGCGAGCGGCAACATCATCAGAATGCTAATTAAGAACTGCTTGATCATCTTATGTTTTCTTTAATTCAAACGCCGGAAGTCGTAGGTGCCACTTGATGGCCGCCAGCCGTATGACAAGCGCGCTTATCATGGCGATGGCCAGGGCCACCTTATCGGCCAAGCCCCAGGTGATGGCACAGGTATAGCTTATCCCGCCAAATATCGAGGCGGTCGCATAGATTTCGGTGCGCAATATCATGGGGATCTGGCGACAGAGTACGTCTCGAATAATGCCGCCTCCGACGCCAGTTATCAAGCCCATCACCACGGCAATCATGCCACTGAGGCCAAGATTGAGTGCCTTTTCGGCCCCGATCACGGTAAACAGCGCCAATCCGAAGGCATCGGCCACAGGTAGCGTGTATTGGGGTACCTTCTTGGGCTTGCGAATAAAGATAAGCGCGAGCAGCACGGTAGCCAATATCACTATGATGTAGTTGGGGTCGCGGATCCAAAATACCGGTGTGGTGCCGAGCAGGGCGTCGCGTATGCTGCCGCCGCCGATGGCGGTGACCGAGGCCAGCACTATCACTCCGAACGGGTCCATGCGGTGACGCCCGGCGGCTAGGGCGCCGGAGAGGGCGAAAACTGCCGTGCCGCAGAGGTCGAAAAAATAGATCCACTCCTTCATTGATCTAGCTCTTGCAGGTGGTAGTTGAGGGCATCGACCGAGATGCGGATCTCAAGTACAGACAGCACCAGGGAGTAGAGCAGAAGCAGCAGGCTGGAGCCGAAGATGATGGAGCCCGTCTTGTTGAAGCCGACATAGATGAAGATCATACACAGGACGCACAGGGCGAAGCTGGAGACGCCGGCCTCCTGCATGCGGCGGATGATGACGATGCGGCGACGCAGGTTTTGCAGCTGGCCCGAGTGAACCGGCGCACCGTCGGCGCTCAGGCTGCGGATCAGCGCCGCCAGCGAGAAGAAGCGGTTGGTATAGGCCAGGAGTAACAGAGAGATAGCCGGAAACAGCAGCGCCGGTGTGGTCAGGGAAATGTGAAGATTCTCAAACAAAGTGTTATGCCTATTATGTCGATATGTTGCCGCCAGAGGGGGAATAATACCAAGCGGTTTTGGCTTGTCTAGTTAAAAGGCGCCAAGCCAGAGGCGGCGTGACACAGAGTGGCGATTAAGCGTGCGCCAGGAGGCGTAGCATGGCCCACAGGCAGGGGATGAGCAGTACCGAGAGCACCCAGATGCCCTTGCTCAGGCGCAGCAGTTTCAGCGCCGCCGAGATGGTGTGAGGCGTGGGCTTGGGACCTGTGCCGATGCGGGCGATATCGACCCTCTGACCGGCAAATTTTTGTGGGCCGCCCAGCTCGGTGTCGAGCACTTTTGCCGCGAGGGCGCAGGTGGTCAGATGGTTGTTTATCGGCAGCGGGCTCTTGACGGGTCTCAACATCTGCACCAGGGCGCCTGGGCCACCCTGGATCGCCAGGGTGAAGTTCCAGGCCTGGGTGGGCAACCAGTAGATGAGGTAGCTCAGCAGATAGGCGGGGCGGCCGAACTCACGATATTGTGGGTTGAGGGCCGGCCAAGTGTATTCCAGCTGCTTGATCATCCGTGCGCCCAGTACCAGGGGGGCACCGCCGACGGCGTAGAAGAGGATGGTGGCGACCGTGCCATAGATGGAGGTGGTCATCAGCTTCTCTATGGTCGTCTTACTCATGCCGACCTCCGAGAGTTCTCGGGTGTCGCGATAGACCCATTGGCTCAGCAGGCGACGGGCGCGCTGCTTGTCTTGGCGCTCCAGTGCCTGGCCTGTTTCCTCCGCCACCTTGTGAAACTGCTCGTCGCACAGGCAGAGATAGAGAAACAGACACTCGAAGAACCAGGGGAAGGCTGCCAGTTCCAGCAGGAAGCTTAAGATCAGCCAGAAGGGCAGCACGAGCAGCAACACAGACAGGCTACCGGCCAGGCGCTGCTGGCCAGGGGAGCGATCGCTACGCGCCACCTTGGCCGACAGGCTGCGTGCCAGCAGGGAAAACCAGTAGAAAGCCTGATATTCCCGTGGCAGCGGCGCCAGCAGCGCCATGAAAATCGCCACCAACAAGATGGCAGCCCCTTGGTAGAAGGGGCTGTCGAGCAGTAGTTGCTGGATGATATCGTGCATCGGGTCGCTTAGCTCTTCGCTAAATGGCTACTGGGTGAGCGCCTGCGTCTTACAGGTGCTTCAGCAGCGAGATCACCATCAGCGCCGAATGATGGCCGGCTTTTACCAGGTAGCTGTCAAAATCTACCGGCGAATCGTTGTTGGCGTTGTCAGACAGCGAGCGGATCACCACGAAAGGCACCTTGAACTGGTGACACACCTGCGCAATCGCCGCGCCTTCCATCTCACAGGCGGCCATGGCCGGGAAGTTACTTAGCATCACCTTAGTGCGTTCAGGGTCGCAGATAAAGCTGTCGCCGGTGCAGATAAGCCCCTCGATCGCTTTTACCTCACCCAGATCCGCCACCGCCTTCTTGGCCGCCACGACCAGTGTTCTGTCTGGCATGAAGGCCGCAGGTTGCTGGGCCATTTGACCTATCTCGTAGCCGAAGGCGGTCACATCCACGTCGTGGTGACGCACCTCAGAGGAGATAACGATGTCGCCGATGGCCAGGCTGTCGACGAAGCCGCCCGCCGAGCCTGTGTTGATCACATAATCCGGAGCATATTTCTCAATCAGCAGTGTGGTAGCGACACTGGCGGTGACCTTGCCGATGCCAGAGCGGGTGACGATCACCTCTTTGCCCTCTAGCTGCCCGGCGACAAACTCTATGCCCGCGATGGTCTGGCTCTGGGTGTCTGTCATGGCCGAAATTAGGTGAGCGACTTCTGGCTCCATGGCGCCGATAATACCAATTTTCATTGAATGCCCTTTATGGTCTAGGTGGATCTGGCCGCGCGAAGGCACAGCCTGTCTTAAGATAATGGGCGCTAATATAGCAATAAAGTGGTTCGGTGGCGAGATAGGGGGACTCACGCCGAGACATCAGGCCTTATTTTCAATTGCCTGCGGCAATTCGGTTTCGCTAATTGAGCGTTAAACTTATTTGGTGTTGGAAGGTGGGGTTTATAACCATTAGGTTATGGTTTACCTATTGCCTGTGGCAGGTAAAGTTTATGGTTACCTCTATGCTGGCTTCAGGTCGTCCCCTAGTGAGCTAGCTACAAGCTTCTTGTAGCGTTATCCACCATTGTGACCAATTGCCTGCGGCAGGCTCATGTGCAAACACGCTTTTGGCACGCAGCGAGTCCATCCTTGGATGCTCTGCGAAATCATCCATGATTTCGAAGGCCAAAAGCGTGTTTACACCCGATTATCCATCTCTTTGATTTGACCGTATTTGATAAGCATAGGTATTTGAATAGGGTGTGAATGGCCAAGGTTTTGTGGAAATGAATATTGCCTGCTGAAGACCAATGCCACATAGTTTTGAATTGCTTGGCAGCAGGAGCAGTACATGGATGCACCAATTTTTTTTGTCGAGTAGACGACACTTGTTACCAAGTGCCGCCCCTCTAAGAACCGTACGTGCAACTTTCACTGCATACGGCTCAAGCCTCCACTAAGGCATCATTGATACCCAGCAACTTATAACGCAGTCGGGACAGGCTCTTTCCAAGAGTTACGAGCTAGCCTTTTAGATTTTCTCTTCACCAAATATTCTTGGTATTGAGGGTCAAAAGGGGTCGCTGCATTCTTGATTTTTACGTGTCGCTCGAT
>NZ_JAKEVJ010000114.1:0-8807 GCF_022398425.1 Shewanella sp. Isolate7
ATTTTAATTTACGGACTACAAGTTCCACGTCACTTGGTATATCGACAGCTAATGATCCTAACTCTACCTCAACCATTTCGACTGGATAATCTGATTCTAAAAAGCGTAAGATTTCTATATCTTCAACTTGTTCATGTCGAGTTTTAAACTTATTACTATAAAAGAAAGCTAATTGATCTTTAGAAAAAGCATAGATACAAACCTGCTTATAGCCAAACTTGAATTCGCCGGATTTAGTTTGTGGGATTCCTGCGCGACTAATATAAAGTAACTTACCCGACTGACTAAATGTGACTTTAGGTACTGTATAAGAGTGAAACTCTTGCTCCGAAACAATCGGACACATGGCATTTGTTACATTACCACTCTTTAAAAACGCATTAATCACAGAATTAATATCTTTTGGATTAATAAGTGGCTCATCACCTTGTACATTAACTAAAAAGTCACAATTGAGCTGCTGATTAGCTTCAGCGAGTCGATCAGTACCCGTTAGACAATCAGAACTTGTCATAACAACTCTACCACCAAAGCTTTCTACAGCAGTTTGAATACGGGTATCATCTGTTGCAACATAAACTTTATCTTTACCTACAGCTAAACAACAGCGTTCCCACACATGTTGTATCATTGGCTTATCGCATATATTAACTAATGGCTTTCCAGGAAACCTGCTTGACTCATAACGGGCGGGAATTACTACTGCGAAGGTTTTCTCACTACTCATAATTAAAATCTCGCATTTGAAAAATCATCTATAACCATGTATTGCTCCAGGTCACACAACTTAATCATCTTCTCTTTTACATTTGAAAAAGGCGAATAGAAAACAAAGTCGATGTTATTTTGTTTAGCTGAAAGCAAATCTGACTCAGCATCACCAAACATAACAGCATTAGTCGTATGCCCCCTCTGGAGAATATCCTGGATTAACTGAGCTTTTGGTCTTGGTGAACCAAATACACCATCAAAATGAATATCTAAACAACGTTTTTTAAATACATCTCTTAGTTCGTTTTGCTCAGAACCGCTAGCGACATATCGTTTCCCTTCACATTGTTCGAGAAATTCTATGAAGTTGGGAGTTAATTCAGCTGATAGATATAAAGTACGGCACTGCTTGGAGAAATCATTCAAAACAAACTGTTCCAGTTCATCTTTGTCTCTCTCGTCAATTTCAAATATATTATCAAGAAAATGCGATACATGGTGAAAGCGTGACTTTCCAAAATTCTGACGGAAATAATTTACACATTCGTTGATGAGAACTTGAGATGAAAAATGCGCCTCCAGCGCATTTTTCATAGCTTCAATTTTCAATTGATTTGAGTTTAAGATCACTCCGTCACAATCAAAAATATATACCTCATATTCAGATAACAGGTGCATAAACTGAGCCTTTAGCAATTGGGTAGCTAGTCGGGGTCAAAGATTTAATTTCTTTGCTCTTTTCATGAGCGTTGTAAAGATTCAAGATATCCACCATCTCTTGTTGTCGAATGTCATCTTGAGCGTAGCCATCAAACCCAACCACTGAAATTGATTTCACTTCTGACTCAAGTAAAACTCCGAGAATATATGGTGTAGTTATATCGTATGGTATTGTCGTATAAGTACCTTGAGTGGCAAAAGTATCTTTCATAACACTTAACCCATAATCAACCAAATTAATCCCATTAAGCTCTGCCAATTCAGTTTCGTTGAAACGGCATTTAGGTAAAATTATTGGTTTATCTAATCCTTTATAGAGTGTTGACTCTGACAAAAATTTAGAATTGTGTGAAATTACATAGTAATCAATCAGTTCTGGTGCAATGTGAGCTGTTGTATTTATTGAAATAACTACAGATTTAGTTTTCTTTATGTACATCTCAACCGCAGGAGCATACTTTTCAGTATTTGGGGCATTAGCAATGATAAGTACATCTTTTCCATCGAACAGACCTTGTGCATCTTTGCTACCGTTAACTTCTGCTTTACTATCAGAGAAGTTCACTGCAGTATCAAGCACTGCTCCATTGTATGATGTTGTACCTTCTAATTTACTTAAATAGTCGATAGCCCCGATAATTTCATCTGTTCCATAATGAGTACTAGACAACAAATTTTGAATGTAAGTTGGATGCACGTCATGTTGAGCTCCTAGGAAATAAAGCAAGTTACTTCCCCAACCGTATTCTCTTTGCATCGCTTCAAAGTGACGAATAACCAATTCATAGATGGGTTTTGGATTGTACTTAGATTCAACTTTATTAAAGTAAGCTAGAAGGTTCTCAGTTTGTGTGTTACCTGCACCACGCCCCATGCCTGTAACTGTGCTATCTAACCATGATACACCAGCTTCCATTGCAGTCATTGTATTATCCAGGCCTTTACCCATGTTGTTATGAGTATGAATACCCATTGCGCCAATCCAATGAATACGGAGTGCTGCAATTATACGTTGTACTTCTTGACTATCCATGTTCCCAAGTGAATCGGCAAAATAAAGAACATCTAAACCTTCCCAGCTAGCAGCTTGACGAGCCTTATCTGAAATGACTTCGTCAGACTTACCACCAGCTTGCATAAGGTTGAAGCCTACGATATAACCTAATTTTTTAAGATGTGAAACAATAGGAGCTGAAAACTCTACTTCGTTAAAATGTGCAGCAACACGAACTAAATCAATTTTACTTTCAACAGCTGGAACGAAAAGTGAATCAATAGCAGATTCGATTGACATGCCTGATTCTAGGATAGTTTTAGCATCAACCATCACGCCGTAAGTAGGACCATCAGGCAATGTTAAAGTGTTAATAAAGTCTTCAGTCGTGTATGCAAAAGCTCCCAAGAATCCATCTTTAGGAAAATTGCGTAAGCCTAGCTCTACGAAGTCAATGTTGGCTTTTGCTACACTATTAAGGTATTGGGCAACCACTTCAGGCTCGAAATCCCAATTATTGTAATAGCCACCATCTCGGAGAGTGCAATCTAGAATGCAATTATTCATTTCGTTTCCTACTCTTTAAAATTTTTACAATAAATCTCAGCCTTTCAAGCCTACCTGAGACACTTTTTATCCATTTTGAGACAGCGTGGTCTTCGCTATCCCTTGTAGAACCTAGGTTTTACCGTTTTTTCAAAAACAGTCCCAATAGGCCTTTAAATTTATTTGCTCTAGCTTTCTTTTCTTACGAAATGTCTTATCAGAACCAGCATTACAGCTAACATACCACCCAGCATAGTACCTAATACGCATATTAGCGCCCGTTTTGGCTTGGCCTTTTCTTCTGGCACTAGTGCGGGATCGATAGTTTTAAATACGTATTCATCGCGCACTTCAGCAAACATAATGGTTTTAGCTTGTTCTTCAACTAGCTTATAGAGAATGGCGCGAATGTCAGCAACATTAGTTTGTGCAATCTGCCTATTTAAAAAGTCACTACTACGAGTCGCTTCTGCGACATCACGCTCTTTCATGACTTTGTTAATATCTTCAACTAACCAATTAACCCATTGCTGCGCAACAGTTGGCGACAAATGTTCTACAGATACTGTGACCATGCCAGTGTCCTTCGCAGAGTTTATGCTAACTATTTTACTAAACTCTTTATAGGCTTCCTGCATTGATGGTTCAGGCTTAAAAGGAGCTTTGACTTCTCTCACCCATGTCTTCGACGCAACATCATATAGTTCATCGTCATATACAATAGTGTTATCGGTCATGTTCCACTTTTTGGCGGCCATCAAATCAGGTAGAAGATTGTGCTTTTGAATAAAGTCACTAGCGAACTGTCGCGATTTCAATACCTCGATGGCCATCTGAGTCTTATCAACTCCACCACCGCTACCTAAATTAATACCAGCCATACTCGCTAAACCACCAAACTGAGAAGCAAGCGCGCTTAAACCGCCGCCTTGCTCTTCACTCGCTGGCGCTAACAGTGCTTCAGACTTATAGATATTGGGCTGCAAAATGGCAAAAATAACTGAGCCAATGGCAAATATGGCCGTTATCGCAATAATTAGCCATTTGCCTTGCCAGATAACGGAAAACAACTCTCGTAGGTCGATTTCATCATCAGCTTGTTGTACTTGGGCGCGCATATCGGAAAACTGTGCATCCCCATAGTTTTTTATCTCGGTGGACATAAAATTTGTGTCTCTGAGTCTCATCATCCTAAAAAGAAACCAAGCACTTTAATGACAACGTCATTAAAGTGCTCATCTAAAAGGCTATAATTTGGTAATCGTCGCCAGTGCAACGGCGCTGTTATAAATAATGCCGCTAACCTGAGTCCAAAGTGTTAGGTTGTCTTTATACTCAGTATCCAATGGCACAATAATGGTGTCGCCAGGATTAAGTTCTGTATTACTACTAAACCACATGGAGCGATTTGGCAGTATTACTGAACCATTTGCCTTTATAATATAAGTTCTGTCTTCATCGGCGCGCTCTCTTGCACCACCCGACATTTCAAGGTACTGATCTAGCGTTAGACCTTCCTTAAACCTGTGGGTCGCCGCATGTTGAACCTCGCCCATTACCGCAATCGTCTGCTTAACTGACGGAACATAAAGAATATCTTGATCTTCTAGCTGAAGATCCGCCTGCTCGATGCCAATTGAGATTGCTGACAAATCAACAACCAGGCGACCTACAGCCTTAATATTTTCAAGATCGGTAAGCATCAATTGCGCATCGCTATAATTCACAACATTACCATCTTTGGATACACCGCGAGTGGCGATGTCACGACGTAATTGGTCGGCAAGCTTCTTGATCTCAAGTTGCTCTTGTTGACGCACCGATTCACGAACGAACACTGAAGAAGGTAAATAAGCATACTGGGTAAAACCACCAGCACGGTCTATAACATCTGCAAGCGTCTCACCGCGGCGAATGTTATACACGCCAGGGAATTTTACTTCTCCGCGAATCTCAACCGCTTTATTTTCCTGCCAATCAGGTGTAGTCATAACGGTGAGAATATCTCTTGGATTAAGCAGTGAGTTCGCATCACTATTGCCTGCCAAAGCTTGAGCAAGATTAATGCTAGCGTGCCTAACGCTAGACTCCTCACTGTCAATAATCGTAGATGTCAGTTCGGCTCTAGCCGTATAAGCACCTTCGACTAATCCACCCGCTGCAGTCACTAAATCTTTAACTTTGGCTCCTTGAGTCAGCGGGTACACGCCGGGATGACGAACCTTGCCACTGATTGCAACAACCTGCGTACCGTTATCTGAATTACCTTGTGCAGCAAGCTCGGCCACTACAGGATAAAGCAACTCACTGCGATTCATCGAACCACTGAGTTTAATAAGTTCCTTATCATCAAACAGGTTAGCCAACATCTTGCTGACTTCACCTTTAATCAACTGCTCTTTATCATCTGGCGCTTCTTTGGCAATAACTACCCCACCAATCTGACTACGCTCTGAAAGTTGCATCTTATCAAGCTGTGAGAAGCCAGCCTTAAACAGATCGTTACCCACCAAGCTGTCGCCCGTTAGTAAGGTAACTTTCTCTACGCGCTGCTTTACCAGCTTATTTAACTCATAGCGATTCTGAGTATCATCGCTATAGTTGAATAGCATCACCTTATCACGAGGTTGCAATGTCAAATCTTGCGCCAAATCCTTCTCGGCAATAGCAAGGCTGGGTGAGAATTGTAATACCTTAACCTTACCGTAACGATTGACCTCACGAACGATAATGGCGTAGTTGAGATCGGCGGACATCGACAGGTCGCCCCAAAGTGATGGCAGAAGATCACTAATCTTTTGGCCATCAAACCATTGGTACTTTCCTGGACGCACGACAGCCCCCACCACGGTAATAGCATCTTCAAACTGACCTGAAGCGTTTTTAACGCGAATGAAATCACCGGGTTGAGCCTTAGTCGACTTTCCTTTTGAAGAAGTCAGATCCACATTAACAATAGAGCGGAGGCCATTGCTGTTATAGCGTTCGATACTACTGCTCTTAGGGTAGGCTCCTGGCTTGACACCTGCCGCCATGGCAACGATATCGGCAACCGTTTCATTCCGTTTAAGCTCGTAAATGGCTGGGCGACGCACTTCACCCGTAATGCTAACTAACCCACCAACAGGCGGAATAAACACCACGTCACCGGAGCGCAGACGAACATCCCCCGACGCATCACCGCGCATCAGTAAGTCATAAAGATCCATACTACCGACTAACTTACCGTTACGTTTGACTTGGATATTACGTAGCGAACCAATCTCATTTACCCCACCAGCAACAAACAACGCCTGGGTAATCGTCGACAAACTAGAGACAGTGTATGAGCCAGGCTTATAGGCATCGCCTGCAACAAAGATGCGAATCGAGCGAAGTTCACCCATGGTGATATTCGACTCGATACCTATCATCTGCTGAGAGATACGATGACTTAAAGATTCTCTAAGCTCCGCAAAGCTTAAGCCTGCAACCGAGATAGGACCAAGCTCTGGAAATTGAATGCTGCCTTCACGATTAATGACAAGATCATACTCTTTATTTTCTTTACCAAAGAGTTGCACCTTGATTCTGTCCCCCGGCCCTACCAAGTACTCGCTAGGCACTGGCACGTCTGAGACAGGCGCAAAGGTCGTTGGCTCGCCCTGAAACAACTCGTACCCGAAGCGCTCTAACTGATTTTTCTGCTCATCTTGCGAGAAATTAAGCTCGTTAGCAGCATCACGCGAATGATCGACGACCTCATTGGTGGCTCGAAGTTGAACCTCTTGAGTGTCACGAGGTTGAACCACTTGCGGATTTTCAAGCCCCTTCTGTGAATTGTTAACGCTGCCAAGCATCGCAGGGTCGATACCGTATTGACGCGCGAGTCTTTGCTGCTCAGATGCAGGCAGATTCTTAAATTGCTCTATCATTTGCGGCGAAGGCGTGATCGCCTGCGCCTGGGTCCCCACTAAAAACAGTGCGGTAACCGCTGTTAGAATGACTTTTTTGGTTCGTTGTAACACCGATACTCTCCATTGATAAAGGCAAGGTCTAAAAAATGTTCTGTCTTAAACATTAAGATTGGCATTCAGGCACACTGCCGTTCCACGTGGTGGCCAAAGCTATCGCTTAACGAATCCGCACTCAAAACGCTAAGTACTCATTCGATGCCCTTCAGGCACGCTACCGACCCGCGTGGCAGCGACCTGACTCAGTACATCCGGTACTTCACTCTTCGAGCCAGCTAAAGCTGCTAATGATTGTTCCTGACAATCATTTTCGGCGCCCACTAAAAGACAGAAGCTATTCTGTCTTTTGCCTTTCAGGCACGCTACCGACCCGCGTGGCGGCCAGAGGCCTTCGGCTATCGCTTAACGAATGAAACTTTTCATTCGATGCCCTTCGGGCACGCTACCGCCCATAGGTTACGGCTCCCAACATGCCCTTCACCACGCGAAAATCAGTTTTTAAATTAATCTTTGCTAAAACACTTTGCTTAAGATGCCTTACAAAATGACACATTAAACAAAGTACTTTTGCGCTATCTTGAAGAAAAAAGATTCATTGTACTGGAACAAAAAGACAATTACTGCTCACATAGCCATCAATTGTTCAATACAATCGAATGCGATCATTACCATCGGCTTAAAACAGCTTGATCCGGGCACCAAACAACCAAAATCTGTTTCCAAATAGCCCAAACACCGACGCAACGATTAGAGCATCATGACAATGAATCATTCTCTATGGCAGATCTCTTACATACATTAGCGCCAACAGCCTACTCCTTATCACCTATCCATGTGTAACTGTGTCTTCGAAGCCCTGCTTAAATAAGCCAGTGGCAACTCACATGTCTTCCTTAAACACCCTTGACGCTAGCTCGTGAAACAGACACCCTCTTTTGCTGCCCCATGATCTCAAACAAGATGTGGCAACGCTTATCGCCGCTCTCCTCTTCAAAGATCCCCTCAAGTTCCTTAAATGGTCCATCGACGAACTTCACCTTGTCACCGACAACCAAAGGCTGCTCACCATTTTCCGCTAGCATAGTGTCACTTGGTAGTTGCAGGGCATTAAGCATTTTTGCCTCACGCATCTTGATGGAGTGCACTATGGCGTCATCTATCGCCGTCATCTCCTCACGACAACCTATGATTCGAGACACGCCTCGCGTCGAATGTATCTTACTAACGCTAATCTCAAGCGGGTCGAAATAGATAAACAGGTAACAGGGAAATAGCGGCAGACGCTTAACACTGGTCTTGCCGGCCTTGGTGATCTGTTGTGGGAGAGTGGGCAGGTAAGTCTCTATCTGTTGCAATGCAAGATTTTGCTGCGCGCGCGTTTCGCCGCGAGGTTTGCAATACACAAGATACCAAGACTTCATAATTTCCTTAAGAACCTATTTTTATCGTTAGCTAACACTTAATCACCGCTATAGCTGACACCAATGCGGCTTTACTATCATAACTACTGTGTTTGCAAGACGCTTAGAATAACGCGCAATGCAAAGATAACGAGATAATTCAGGTGACATCCAATTCACGGCCGAAATCATAGCAAATACTCCAGGGCAAAGAAAAGAGCGTTTTTCCTCTATGGAAGGTGCGAATAAGTCCCGTGCTTGCTCTGCGTGTGCTTAAAGTGGATAGATGCTAGGCACAGTTTGCAGCGAATGGCCCTAGTCCTTCGCAAGAACTGTAACGCAGCAAATACCGCTGTAAGCCTCGCCCTGCGGGGCTTTGATAGCAACACCATTTCGGCGTTATTCAACTTCAGCAGGCCTCGGCATGCCCTCAGTTGAATGCCTTGAACTGTCGCTGCTATCAAAGCCAGAGCTGTGCGACGA
>NZ_JAKEVJ010000115.1:0-8193 GCF_022398425.1 Shewanella sp. Isolate7
AAGCAAGATTTTTAGATAAGTAGTTATTCTACAATTAAAAATATTAATGCAGTTATCGAGCGTTTTAACAAGCTAGAATGATCAATTATTTATTACGATTGGTATTACTGGGGGATATGCCATGCAACAAGTCTTGATCGTCGTTAACGATGCACCCTATGGGTCGGAGAAACTCTTTAACGCCCTACGACTGGCGATACAGCTCAATGAGCAGACCCCAATGCCTAAGGTAAAACTGTTTCTCTTGTCCGATGCCGTGACGGGCGTGTTACCAAGGCAACAACCGGGTGAGGGCTACAACTTACAGCAGATGCTAGAGATAGTACTGGCGCAGGGAGCCGAGGTGAAGTATTGCACCTCCTGTGTGCAGGCTCGAGGCCTCAGCGAACTCTCTGTTATCGAGGGATGTATGAAGGCCACCATGGATGACCTCGCGCTCTGGCTGCTGGAGTCGGACAAGATAATCAACTTCTAAGCGGCTTACAGGCGTGCCGTGTTCGCTTTTGCTGGCGCAATCTATTAAAATCAGCCGACTTAATTTGCATTATCTTCTGTATTAGCAGTAATCACCCAAGGATATCTCCATGGCACTGAACGTCGTTATTTTGGCCGCAGGCAAAGGGACTCGCATGCGCTCAGACCTTCCTAAGGTTCTCCATCCCATCGCCCACAAGAGCATGGTGCAGCATGTGATAGACACCGCACATCAACTGGGAAGCGAGGCGATTCAGCTGGTGTACGGATACGGTGCCGATAAGCTTAAGGCCCGCCTGGGCGAGCAAGCGCTGAACTGGGTGTTACAAGCAGAGCAATTAGGCACCGGCCATGCGGTGGCACAGGCAAACGACAACATTAACGATGATGACACCGTGCTGATCCTCTACGGTGATGTGCCTTTGATTCAGGCCTCAACCCTAGAGGCGCTGCTGGGTGCACGTGACGATAACGGCCTGGCTATTCTTACCGTCAACTTGCCGGATCCTACTGGCTATGGTCGCATCGTGCGCGAGGCCGGTAAGGTCGTCGGGATTGTCGAGCAGAAAGATGCGAGCGAAGAGCAGTTAAGCATCAAGGAGATCAATACGGGTATCATGGCGGCGCCGGGCAAGCAGCTAAAGGCTTGGTTGAGCCAGCTGTCGTCGGATAATGCTCAGGGCGAATATTATCTTACCGATATCGTGGCCATGGCTCATCGTGATGGCGTGAGTATCACCACGGCGCAACCCGCTTCGGCCATCGAGGTGGAAGGTGCCAATAATCGCGTACAGCTGGCCCAATTGGAGCGTGCCTATCAGGCGCGAGCCGCCGAACAGCTGATGCTCGAAGGGGCTAACCTGCGCGACCCTGCCCGTATAGACGTGCGCGGCGAGGTGACTGTCGGTATGGATGTGATGATCGATGTGAATGTGGTCTTCCAGGGTAAGGTCACCATAGGTAATAACGTGACTATCGGTGCCGGTGCCATTCTCATCGATTGTGAGATAGGGGATAACGCCGAGATTAAGCCTTATTCTATTATCGAAAATGCGATTGTGGGTGAAGCCGCCAGTGCCGGTCCTTTTGCCCGTCTGCGTCCAGGCGCCGAGCTCAAGCGTGATGCGCATATTGGTAACTTCGTCGAGATGAAGAAGGCCGTGCTGGGTGAAGGCTCCAAGGCGGGTCATCTGGCCTATATCGGCGACGCTCAAGTAGGGGCTGGCGTCAATATCGGCGCAGGAACCATCACCTGTAACTATGATGGTGCCAATAAGCACCTGACGGTGATCGAAGACGATGTATTTGTCGGCAGCGATACTCAGCTGGTGGCACCAGTCACCATAGGTAAGGGGGCCACCTTAGGTGCGGGCTCAACCATCACCCGTGACGTGGCGGCCGATGAGTTGGTGATCACCCGCGTTAAGCAGCGTCACCTGAGCGGCTGGGCACGCCCGGTGAAGCAGAAGAAATAGGCTGACTGCAGCGAAAGAAGCGACCAAAGTGGTCGCTTTTTTTATGCCTGTTTGGGCCAATGGAGGGCGAACAAGTATCTGAGCGGGCTAATTTAGTGAAGGAGATCTCCCTACAGTGTAAAGGGATGTAAATAAGCTTAAATAAAAATAATTCTCATTTATATTTGTCGCAACTTTCGTTTACTTGTCGTTTAGTGGTGAGGTTTGCATGTCATTTAAGCTATGTTCGTTTAACTATTCTCCTGTCGGATTTGCGGTACTGGCCGCGCTGACGGCTACGCCCGCATTGGCCGATGATGCCGAAAGCAGCCTGGTCGAAGCCAATATTGAACGCATTACCGTGACGGGGCGAACCTTTAACGACTATAAGGTTGGGGTCGCCTCGGGTGCCATGCGCGGCGACATAGATCTGATGGACACGCCACAGTCTGTGGCCATCATCCCCAACTTTGTGACCGATGAACAACTAGCGACCAACCTGTCTGAGGTGCTGGTGAACGACTCTAGCGTGACCAGCGGCAGCGAGAAGTGGAATCGCCAGGTATTTAACATTCGTGGCTTCGAACTGTCATCTGGCTCAGGCTATCTGATCAATGGTCAGCAGCAGTGGTCTCACTATGTGCAGCCTATTGAGACCCTACAGCAGGTCGAGGTATTAAAGGGACCATCTAGCATGCTCTATGGTCAGTCTGGTCCTGGCGGCCTGATCAACATGGTCACCAAGAAACCGACCTACGACACCTTGTTCAACCTGGGATTCGACACCGATGAACATGGTTCGACGCGTTTTCAACTGGATGCTGGCGGTAGCCTGAACGAAGCCCAGACGATTCGTTATCGCAGTGTGCTGGTTAAGCAAGACACCCAATACTGGCGGGAGTACCAGGATGGCACTAACCAGGAGCGTGATCGCTGGTTAGGCTATCTGAACCTTGAGTTTGATATCACAGACGATCTCATGTTGTCGCTTAAGTATGACCATACCCAGGACAAGACGGGTATCGACCGCGGTGGCTGGTTAAATAGCGATGGTGAGTTAATTGGTGGCAGAGATATCATCTGGGATATGCCCTGGGCCTTTACCGACAACACTATTTCAAACCTGGGCGCCGAGTTGACCTATCATCTCAGCGACGACTGGCAGGTTAAGGCGGGTTATAACGACCAGCAATTTAATCGCCGCCGCTTGGACTCTTTACCCAGTCTAGTGAAAGGGTCGGAAGATCCCTTTACCGATGGTTACACCATTAGTCCGTTCGACCGTTATGACGATTGGCAGCATAAGACGGGTTTCATCGATTTCACAGGTACAGTTAATACAGGAGATGTTGAGCATCAACTGTTGATCGGTGCCAACATGCTGGATTACTACTATGGCCAGCTAAAAGATGCTGGTAAGAAGAATCAGCCTGTGATGCCGGGTCAGCCGTTGCCTAAACCTGATCTCGATTATCATCGTGATACCACTAAGTCAGAATCTGATTACAAGCACTATGGCTTCTATATTCAGGATCTAATGACCCTCAACGAGCAGTGGCAGTTGCTGGCAGGTGTGCGTTATGACGAGCAGAAGAAGGATGGTAAAGGGAATAATAGTTATGCCGTATCGCCTAAGTTTGGGGTGATCTACTCGTCTGCAGACAATGGCAGCATCTACTTTAACTATTCCAAGAGCTTCACGCCGCAAGGGATTGTCAATAATCCTGAAGATGTGAATTATGAAATGAATCTGGATCCTGAATATGGCGAGCAGTATGAAATAGGCACCAAGTGGGAGCTATTCGATGGTGGATTATTACTGACAGGTGCAGTGTTTGATATAACCGTCTCCAATGTTACCGTGACCCAAGACCTGGGTGGTGGTGAGTCAATAACAACTCAGAGTGGTGAACAGCACCATAAAGGGTTTGAGATGGGCGCGCAGGGACAGCTGAGCGATAAGTGGTTTATGACCGGTTCTATGATGTATCTTGATGCACAATATAAGCGCCCAGAGCAAGATAGCCTAGATGGCAAGACACCTGTAGATGCACCCGAATGGTCGGCTAACATCTGGACTCGTTATGAGATGACAGAAGATCTGGCATTTAACTTTGGTGCCGTCTATGTCGGTGAGCGATTTGCCAATAAGGACAACAGCATCACTAAAGACGCCTATGTGCGTTTCGATGTCGGCGCCGCCTATACTATGGATGTTATGGGCAGCGATGTCAGTGTGCGACTTAACGTGAAGAACCTGTTCGATACCGATTATCTGGCTGGTGGCACCAATACGGATGTTACCGTTGGCGAAGGCCGTCACTTAGGACTGGCGCTGGAGGCTAAGTTCTAGATTTACCCTGCCTAATTCAAGGTGCCGAGCCGCAATCTTAGATAGCGGCTTTTTTGTTTTTAGCTTAGTTTTACGTCAATAGGGCTGGTAAAAAAGTTTCGAATTACTATAATTCATCTTTCGAAACGAAACTTAAGTGAAACTCTTTGTGAATAAACGAAACACCCAGCAGCGCCGCCATAGCATCATTGCCGTCTTGAACGAGACCGGCGAGGTGAGCGTGGATGAGCTGGCCAATCGTTTCGAGACCTCTGAGGTCACCATACGTAAGGATCTGGCTGCGCTGGAGAAAACCGGCTTGCTGCTGCGTCGTTATGGTGGCGCCGTGGCTATCCCGGACGAGGTCACTCAGCAGTTCAGTGCCAAGATAGCACCCAATAAGCTATCGATTGCCGAGGCGGCGGCCAGGTTGATCAAAGACCATAACCGCATCATTATCGATAGCGGTAGCACCACCTCTGGCCTGGTACAGCAGCTTAACGGCAAGCGGGGCCTGGTGGTGATGACCAACTCGCTGCAACTGGCCAATGCCATCCACGAGCTGGAAAACGAGCCGACTCTGCTGATGACCGGCGGCACCTGGGACACTCACTCCGAGTCTTTTCAAGGTCAGGTAGCCGAGCAGGTACTGCGCTCCTATAACTTCGATCAGCTGTTTATCGGTGCCGATGGTATCGATCTTGCCCGAGGAACCACCACCTTTAATGAGCTGACCGGCCTTAGCAAGGTGATGGCTGAGGTTTCCCGTGAGGTGATCGTCATGGTGGACTCCGACAAGATAGGGCGGCGCATTCCTAACCTGGAACTGGCCTGGCAGCAGATAAGCGTGCTGGTAACCGACGATAGAGTCGATGAGCAGACGGTAAAACAGATTAGTGAGCAGGGGGTTGAGGTGATCCTCGCACCCTACTCGAAATAGCATTTAAATTTTATTTTCATATTAGTGAGTAAGTAGGAAAAAACTATGTGCGGAATCGTTGGCGCAGTGGCGCAAAGGGATGTTGCGGAAATTCTACTCGAGGGGCTACGCCGCCTCGAATATCGTGGTTATGACTCTGCCGGTGTGGCGGTGATTCACAACAATGAACTGGCAAGCACGCGCCGTGTGGGTAAGGTGCAGGAGCTGTCTAGCGCCCTGGAACAGGCGCCGCTCGTCGGCGGTACGGGTATCGCCCATACCCGCTGGGCGACCCATGGCGAGCCTAGCGAGCGTAACGCTCACCCTCACCAGTCGAGTGGCGATATTGCCGTGGTGCATAACGGCATCATCGAAAACCACAACAAGCTGCGCGACATGCTAAAGGGCCTGGGTTATACCTTTAACTCAGATACCGACACCGAAGTGATCTGTCACCTGGTGCATCATGAGCTTAAGTCTCACGACACCTTGCTTGGTGCGGTGCAGACAACGGTTAAACAACTCGAAGGTGCCTACGGCACGGTTGTGATCGACCGTCGTGACAGCGAGCGCATGATAGTTGCGCGCTCAGGCAGCCCACTGGTAATAGGTTTTGGTTTGGGTGAAAACTTCGTCGCCTCTGATCAGCTGGCACTGCTTCCCGTGACGCGCTCGTTCGCCTTCCTCGAAGAGGGAGACGTGGCCGAGGTGACTCGCCGCACAGTGAGCATCTTCGATGTCGATGGCAATGCGGTCGAGCGTGAAGTGAAAGAGTCTGAAGTGACCCATGATGCCGGCGACAAGGGCGAATACCGTCACTATATGCTTAAAGAGATCTATGAGCAGCCTCGCGCTATCGCTCATACCCTTGAGGGACGCATCGCCGGTGGCCATGTGCTGGATTCTGCCTTCGGTGAAAACGCAGCCGAATTCCTAAAAGATATCAAACACGTGCAGATCATTGCCTGTGGTACCAGCTACCACGCGGGCATGGCGGCACGTTACTGGCTCGAGGATTGGGCCGGTGTCTCATGTAACGTCGAGATCGCCTCAGAGTTCCGTTACCGTAAGTCGCACCTGTTCCCCAACAGCCTGTTGGTGACTATCTCGCAATCGGGTGAAACTGCCGACACTCTGGCGGCGCTGCGTCTAGCCAAAGAGATGGGCTATAAGGCGACCCTGACCATCTGTAACGCACCGGGTTCGTCACTGGTTCGCGAGTCGGATATGGCCTATATGATGAAGGCAGGCGCCGAGATTGGCGTGGCCTCAACCAAGGCCTTTACCGTGCAGCTGGCCGGTCTTTTGATGCTGACTGCCGCCATCGGTCGTCACAACGGCATGTCTCCCGAGATGCTCGCCGAGATCACTCAGAGCCTACAGTCTATGCCGGCTAAAGTAGAGCAGGCGCTAGGCTTGGACGATGCCATCGCCGAGTTGGCCGAAGACTTTGCCGACAAGCATCACGCCCTCTTCCTGGGCCGTGGCGATCAATATCCCATCGCGATGGAAGGTGCGCTTAAGCTTAAGGAGATCTCCTACATCCACGCCGAGGCCTATGCCTCTGGTGAGCTCAAGCATGGCCCACTGGCGTTGATCGATGCCGACATGCCGGTGATCGTCGTGGCACCAAACAACGAACTGCTGGAGAAGCTCAAGTCGAACGTCGAAGAGGTGCGTGCCCGTGGTGGCCTCATGTATGTGTTTGCCGACAAGGATGCCGAGTTCGAGTCGGATGACACCATGAAGGTGATCCCTGTGCCACACTGTGACGACTACATGGCGCCGCTCATCTACACCATTCCGCTGCAGCTGCTGTCTTACCATGTTGCCTTGATCAAGGGCACCGACGTGGATCAGCCGCGTAACCTGGCAAAATCGGTAACGGTTGAGTAACTTACACTCTTAGTTAAATAACCCTTGTCGGAAGACAATAAAGTTTGATCAGTTACAATAAAGTCTGATCATATACAATAAAGATTGATCGATTTTTAACCTCCTGCTAAGTTTAACTTAGTCGGGGGTTTTTTATGTCAGATGCAGATAAGCCACTCAATAAGAAAGACCAAAAGCGTTTAGATGAAAAGCGAGGTAAAGGGGCGGGGAAAGATTACGTTCCTTTCATTAAAGTTGGAGAATTCAGCAGCTCTGGCGAAAGCGTTCGTGTTAAAAGCACCACTGTTGGACGCATACATCACTTGTTCTCTGGAAATGAGCTTGCGGCATTTTTGGTGTTTGTAGTGGCATAGTGAATTTGGCCACCTGAATAGACGAAGTGATAGACTCACTTCCAGAGAAAAGGTGGTAGAAATGAAGAACACAAGACCGACATTCAGTGCAGAGTTCAAATTAGAAGCTGCGCAGCTGGTAACGAAACAGGGATACAGCATAACTGAGGCTGCAAGCGCGATGGGCGTSAGTAATTCAGCCATGCGTAAATGGGTAAACCAGCTTCGACAGGAGMAGCAAGGCGTATCCCCCAAAGGCGCACCGCTCACCCCCGAACAACAGCGGATCCGCGAGCTGGAGAAGAAAATCCGCCGCATTGAAGAAGAGAACACCATTTTAAAAAAGGCTACGGCTCTCTTGATGTCAGACTCACTGAACAGTTCTCGTTAGTCGAGAAACTCAGGAAGAGCCATAGCGTAAAGCGGATTTGTTCAGTATTTAGTATTCACCGCAGCAGTTACAAGTATTGGCKAAGCAGASCTATCACCATTGATTCGAAGCAGATAAAGTTGCACAGCATGGTGCGGGAGGCTTATGAAGCCAGCAATGGRTCAGCGGGTGCCAGAACCCTGGCTGATATGGTGACGACAGCTGGCGTGAGATTGACGCGCTATCGTGCCACAAGGCTGATGAAGAAGCTGAGGCTAGTGAGCAGCCAGGTGCCGCAACATCGCTACAAAAAGGCAGACAAGGAGCATGTCGCCATCCCTAATCTCCTTGACCGCCAGTTTGCTGTGACGGCTCCCAATCAAGTGTGGTGTGGCGATGTGACCTATGTGTGGACA
>NZ_JAKEVJ010000116.1:0-7806 GCF_022398425.1 Shewanella sp. Isolate7
GGGCATGGTGTGCTGTGTCAGTAACCACTTAGCATGCCATTGGTAGACCGCTAGTCTCTCGTGATGAAGATGATGGTTGCCGAGCAACCTGTCGATACGCTTAATCGAATGTTTGGTTTGCGCATGAGTTCCATCAATATGACGACCTAAAGCGGTCAATGTAAGACGGTCTGAATCAATGAGAGCCCGGCARGCAACCATGAGGGTATTTAGACGCTTTTGGTGAATTTCTGGGCAATGTTGATAGAGAGATTGATGTAAGATAGTTAACGCTTGCACCTTGGAAGTCCGTGATTGGTTTTTGTTTGCGCTTAATCAGATCACATTCCAAGGTGCAAGTTCACTCTAATCTCATGATTTATCTCAAAGTTATCAGGGGATTCCTCAGCGCTGAGCATGGTGGTTTAATAAGCGTAAGAAATAAGGTGGTGGGCATAAGAAATTGGTTGCGGGGACGGATTTGAACTGGGCGGCATACCGTCGACGACTGTCGTCGTATGTGTGGCAGACTTAAATAGCGTGTTTAGACTGATGTTATAGAATGGGTTGCGGGAGACAGGTTTGAACTGGGCGGCATACCGTCGACGACTATCGTCATATGTGTGGCAGACTTAAATAGCGTGTTTAGACTGATGTTTTAGAATGGGTTGCGGGAGACAGATTTGAACTGGGCGGCATACCGTGGACGACTGTCGTCGTATGAGCCCGACGAGCTACCAAGCTGCTCCATCCCGCGTCCGATGTGATGCAAACTGTTTTAATTCTTGTTTGAGGAATTGGTTGCGGGAGCCGGATTTGAACCGACGACCTTCGGGTTATGAGCCCGACGAGCTACCAAACTGCTCCATCCCGCGTCCGTGAGATACGCTGTAGTTGTTTTGATTCTTGCTACGAAAGAAATTGGTTGCGGGAGCCGGATTTGAACCGACGACCTTCGGGTTATGAGCCCGACGAGCTACCAAGCTGCTCCATCCCGCGTCCGAATGTGATGCAAACCGTTTTAATTCTTGTTTGAGGAATTGGTTAGGGTAGTGGCTTTAAATCGACTACCTTTGCCGCGGTTAATATTGCAAGCCCGATGGGGCGATTTAACCTTTTACATCACTTTGCTGATTTACTATCTGCGCTAATCAGAAATTGGTTGCGGGAGCCGGATTTGAACCGACGACCTTCGGGTTATGAGCCCGACGAGCTACCAAGCTGCTCCATCCCGCGTCCGATGTGATGCAAACCGTTTTAATTCTTGTTTGAGGAATTGGTTGCGGGAGCCGGATTTGAACCGACGACCTTCGGGTTATGAGCCCGACGAGCTACCAAGCTGCTCCATCCCGCGTCCGGATGTTTACTCTAACCTCTGTAGTGCCTACAGCTTTTGCCGTTGGGTACTCAGTGCGTCAAAGCGGGGCGAACTATATCGACATGAGCGTTGCAATGCAAGTCGCCGTCGTGAATTTCTTATCAAGCGTTCATTTATCAGGCAAAGTGCTGGCTTAACGCGCAAACCAGGAAATTTTAAACCTTCATTTGGCAGAACTTTTTATCATTTACTCTAAGGACAAGGTATAATGACGGATTGATTTTTGAAGTGTGTCTATCTATCCATGTTGAATTTTTTTGCCGCAGCCCCGAGAGGCTATGAGTACGCCCTGTCTTTGGAACTGGCTGAGTTGGGCGCCGCCGAGATTAAGGAAAGCGTTGCCGGCGTCTATTTCTCTGCTCCCCTTAATCTGGCTTACCGTATCACCCTGTGGTCACGACTCGCCAGCCGTATCGTTCTGGTGATCTATAAGGGGCCCTGCGAGAATCCCGAGCAGCTCTACAATGCGGCTTATTGCATCGACTGGCAGACCCATTTCTCTAATAAGAGTAGCTTCAGCATAGATTTTCACGGTGTGGGTGGCTTTATCAAGAACTCACAATTCGGCGCGCTTAAGATAAAGGATGCGGTCGTTGATCGTTTTCGTGACGATGGCTGCTCACGCCCCGATGTGGCCCGTGTCGATGCCGATTTTAAGATAGATGCCCATTATCGCCGGGGTCAGATCACCCTAGGGATTAACTTCTCGGGCCCTGCGCTGCATCAGCGTGGTTATCGCTCCACTACAGGGGAGGCGCCGCTGAAGGAAAATCTGGCGGCAAACATGTTGGTACGTAGTGGCTGGCAACAGGCGCCTAAAGATCTGCTCGATCCCTTCTGTGGCAGCGGTACCATACTGATCGAGGCGGCCATGATGGCTTGCGATATCGCCCCGGCGCTGCAGCGTCGCCGTTTCGGTTTCGAGCATTGGCTACGCCATCAAGATGCCGACTGGCAGGAGCTGCTTAGTGAGGCAAAGGCCCGCGCCTCTATCGGTAACAAGCGCTGTGAGATCAAGTTTTATGGCTCAGATATCGATTCGCGTCTGGTGGCATTGGCCAAGCGCAATGCCCAAAATGCCGGGGTTGCTGAGCTTATCGAGTTTTCAGTGGCCAACGCCCTTAATGTCACGCCGCCGGTGGAGCAGGGCTATCTGATCACCAACCCGCCTTATGGTGAGCGTCTGGGTAACGTCACCTCGCTGTTGCAGCTCTATTATCAGCTGGGGGATAAGCTCAAGGCCGAATTTGGTGGCTGGCAGGTGGCGGTACTTAACAGCGACATCGAACTGCTCTCTGCTCTTAAGCTTAAGGCCGACAAGCAGATGAAGATGTATAACGGTGCGCTGGAATGTGCCTTTAACCTTTATACCTTGCATGCCAACAGCACCCGACGTCTCGATCCTAGCCAGGTGCTGAGTCAGGGCGGTGAGGTGAGCGAAGTGGCCACAGCCTTCAGTAACCGTATCAAGAAGAACTACAAGCAGCTGAGTAAATGGGCCAAGCGCGAGGGGATAGACAGCTATCGTCTCTATGACGCCGACATTCCCGAATACAATGTGGCGGTCGATATCTATCTGGATCATGTGGTGATTCAGGAGTATTCGGCGCCTAAGTCGATTCCCGAGGCGGTGACCAAGCGTCGCCTGACCGATGTTCTGCTGGTACTGCCCCAGGCCATAGGGGTCGATCCCGATAAGATCATTCTTAAGACCCGCGAGCGTCAGAAGGGCACTAACCAATACCAGAAGCTGGATACCACTAAGCTCGAGCTGGTCACCACAGAGTACGGTGCCAAGTTTAAGCTCAACTTGAGAGACTACCTGGATACAGGCCTGTTTTTGGATCATCGACTCACCCGTAAGCTAGTGGGCGAGAAGGCCAAAGACAGAGACGTGTTGAATCTGTTTGCCTATACCGGCAGCGCCTCGGTACACGCCGCGCTGGGTGGTGCCAAGTCGGTGACCACGGTCGATATGTCTAACACCTACCTTAACTGGGCGCAGGATAACTTTGAATTAAACGGTCTAAAGGGCAAGCAGTATCAGTTTATTCAGGGTGATTGCCTGCAGTGGATAGATGACTGCGATAACCAGTATGACCTGATTTTTATCGACCCGCCGACCTTCTCAAACTCTAAGCGGATGGAAGACTCTTTCGATGTGCAGCGTGATCATGTCAAGTTGTTGACCGCATTGGTCAAGCTGTTACGTCCTGGCGGAGAGATTCTGTTTTCCAATAATAAACGCAAATTCAAGATGGATAGCGAGGCGTTAAGCGCGCTTGGCTTGTCGATCACTAATTTGGATAAGCAGACACTACCGCTGGACTATAAGCGTAATCCGCACATTCATAACACTTGGTTGATTCAGCATGCCTAACACCAGCACCTTTATTCTTTTTCATACCGATGCCTGCCATCTTTGCGAGCAGGCTCAGGCGCTTATCAGCACGCTGAATATCGATTTTGTCTTGCAGGATATCTGCGATGACGAGCAACTGGCGCAGCGCTACGGCGTGCGTATCCCAGTGCTGTTACGTCAGGCCGATGGCGCCGAGTTAGGCTGGCCTTTCGATAACGAGCAGTTGCAACAATTTACAGGAGCATAAATTGAGTCTGGTTCGTATAAATAACGGCTCATTGGCCTACGGCTACACCCCCTTACTGCAAAATGCCGACTTTACCATAGAGGCGGGCGAGCGCGTCTGTATCGTGGGCCGCAACGGTGCCGGTAAGTCAAGCCTGATGAAGGTGATCGGCGGTGAGGTGTTACTCGACGATGGCGAGTTTAACATTGCGACCGACGTTAAGGTCAGCCGACTACAGCAGGATCCGCCTAAGGCGGAGCAGGGCACTGTGTATGCCTATATCTCGGCCGGCTTGCAGGAAGTGGGTGAGAAGCTCGAGCGTTATCATCAGCTTTCTCACGATGTTGCCCACGCCGATCCAAAGGAGATGGAGCGTCTGCTCAAGCAGATGGAGCGTCTGCAGGCCGATCTCGATCATCTCAACGGTTGGCAGCTCGATACCCGCATCAATCAGACCTGTGAACTACTGGGACTAGACGCCGATGCGAGTCTGGTCAGCCTGTCCGGTGGCTGGCAGCGTAAGGTGGCGTTGGCCCGCGCCCTGGTGAGCGAGCCGGATCTACTGTTGCTCGACGAGCCCACCAACCATCTGGACATCGACACCATCGAGTGGTTGGAAGAGTTCCTGCTTAACTATCGCGGCGCCATCGTCTTCATCAGTCACGACCGTGGCTTCATTCAGCGCATGGCGACACGCATCGTCGATCTCGACCGAGGTGTGGTGACCTCCTGGCCCGGCGACTATCAGACTTATCTTGATGGTAAGGCAGAGTGGCTGAGGGTCGAAGAGGAGAAAAACGCCCAATTCGACAAGAAGCTGGCCGAAGAAGAGGCCTGGATCCGC
The DNA here is from genome assembly GCF_022398425.1 of Shewanella sp. Isolate7. NCBI lineage: Bacteria > Pseudomonadati > Pseudomonadota > Gammaproteobacteria > Alteromonadales > Shewanellaceae > Shewanella > Shewanella sp. Isolate7. The sequence continues at coordinate 4,790 of NZ_JAKEVJ010000116.1, forward strand.
CAAGGTATTAAGGCGCGTCGCACCCGCAACGAGGGTCGCGTGCGAGCCCTGAAGGCGCTGCGTATGGAACGTATGGCGCGTATCAACCGTCAGGGCGGCGCCAAGATGCAGGTGGCCGATACCGAGCGCTCGGGTAAGCTGGTATTCGATATCAAGGATCTTAACTACAACCTGCCAGACAAGAACCTGGTGAAGAATTTTACCACCTCAGTGATGCGGGGCGATCGTATCGCCCTCATCGGCCCTAACGGCTGTGGTAAGTCGACCCTAATCAAGTTGTTGATAGGTCAGCTTGCGCCTCAGTCGGGGGAGGTGAAGGTCGGCACCAAGTTGGAAGTGGCTTATTTTGACCAGTATCGAGAGGCGCTGGATCCGGAAAAAACCGTCGAAGACAACGTAGGCGAAGGCAAGAAGACGGTTACCATCAATGGCCAGGACAGGCATATTCTCAGCTATTTGCAGGATTTCCTGTTTTCGCCCATGCGCGCCCGGACACCGGTTAAGGCGCTCTCTGGCGGAGAGAAGAATCGTTTGTTGCTGGCGCGTCTACTGCTAAGGCCAGCAAACCTGATCATTCTCGACGAACCGACAAACGATCTTGATATTGAGACCTTAGAGTTGCTAGAGTCGCTGTTGACCGATTATCAGGGCACTCTGTTATTGGTGAGTCACGACCGTGCCTTTATCGACAACACTGTCACCAGCTCCTGGTGGTTCACCGGCAACGGTGGCTGGAGTGAATATGTCGGCGGTTACCAAGATGCCGTGTCTCAGGGGGCAAAATTTTATTCTGAGGAACCAGTAGCCAAGGACGCTGTCCAACCCAAGGTTGCCGAGCCGGTTAAGAAGGCCGCTAAGGCAGAGAAGAAACTTTCTTATAAATTACAGAGAGAACTCGATGCCCTGCCTGCCAAGATGGAGCAACTCGAAACCGAGATAGAAAGCTTACAGGCGGTCATCAATGAACCCGATTTTTATACCCAAACACAAGATCTGGTCAGTAGTCGATTAAATGAACTGGCGGCACTGGAGCAGGAATTGGAAGTGTGTTTCGAACGTTGGGAAGAGCTAGAAGCTCTCAAATAGACGATAGAATAATAGGAAAAGTACATGAAGTTGAAGTTTGATAGAGCCATCTCTTTAGTTGCCGCCGGAGTGATCACCGCGCTGCAGACGGCTCATGCTGCACCTGTCTATGAGATCCAGAATATCGATGACTATGATCTAAACGGCACACTAGAGTCGACCATTAACGGCTATGGCATGTTTATCAATCAGCAAGATAAGATGGTAGGTATCTCTAAGGGTAAGAAGAAGCTTGAGGTAGACGACGAGACTGGTGGCGCAATCGATATCGAAGATGGCATCCCGCCCGAGCAGTTGGTGTCTTACTCTATCAACAAGCCTATCATTGCCAACAACTTTACCTTCAATGCCGATGGCAATGGAGCGAGCGGCAGTTGGATCCCAACCTTCGACTCCGTCTTTGGCACGACGCATCCTAAAGATACCGACGAAGCCTTGCCGGAGACCATTAACTCCATCAATGCCTATTATTATGGCATCAACAACAATGGCATTAAGGTCGGTAGCTATACCGCTCCTGAGCTGAAAACCGAATATACAGGTGAGACTGAAGGCCAGGAGTTCTGGTACTACCGTGAATTTGAGGAGCGTGGCTTCCTCAAGACCGCCGAGGGGACTGATATCGCCCTAGTACCACCTTATACCGTCTACAGTAAGGATGATACCAATGTGGTCGTGGGTGGTGAGTCGGTCGCAACCGCGATCAACGACAATAACCTGATCACGGGTTACGCGACCACAGATTTGGCCAAGTCGAGTAAGAGCCGAATTGATAGCTGTATTACCGGTGAGACTTATCCTATCGATGTCTGTGTGCAGAAGGACCAATATCCAGATAGCAACAATGTACGCCGCATTCTCTATCAGACGCGTGCGTTTGTATGGCAGTTTGATGGCACAGATGTGACACCGACCGAGCTACCGTTAGGGCTTGAGTCGACCTCAGACAGCGTGTTTACCGCCCAAGGTCTTGGCGTCAACAGCCAGGGCGTTGTCGCTGGCCGCTCTCATGTCTACCGCAACGATGATAAGGATAAGCTGGCATTCGATGCCGCCTACTGGGAAAAAGATGCTCAAGGGGCTTACCAATATCACTGGGTGAAGATGACCAATGATCAGTTTTCTTCCGTGGCCTATGACATCAACGATAATGGTATCTTGGTGGGTAGTTATCGTCGCTACATCGAAGGCTATCAGCGTGACAAATTCTTCTACTTGGATACCAACGCCGAAGATCCTACCTTCGTGACCCCTAATGATTTCTATGAGGTGATGTCCGACCGTAGCTCCCGTCCACGTGATATTAACAATAAAGATCAGGTAGTGGGTTACGTGGAAGTAACAGCTGAGAAAGAGAAGCCACGTATGAAGGGCGCCTTCCTGTATGACAAGGCAAGCGATGAGTTTAGTGTCATCGATGATCTTCTTGTGTGTGAATCGAAAGGCTATGTTAAAGATGATGCCGGCGAGTGGACCCGTAACAAGGTTGAGGTGGTCGACGGTGATGGTAAGACGCTTTATTACGATAGTGAGATCCGCATCGTAGAGGCTAGCAGCATTAACGATGATGGCACCATAGTGGGTACCGCCTTCATCCGGAAGCCTTCTTATCAATTTGATCAAAACGGCAACTTGGTTATAGGTGAGAATGGCAAACCATTGTTCCAACTCAACGCCAATGGCCAGCCGGTGACGGCCTACTTGCCGCGTATGGTGGTGCTTAAGCCAACGACATCGGGTTCGGCTTGTGAAGTAGAAGAGAAAGATGACTCGGGTAACGGTAACTATGAGCGCAAAGGCGCCGCCAGTTTTGCCTGGTTGTTGCTATTGCCTCTGGTCTGGTTGAGACGCCGCTCTCGGGTCTAAGGGCTATTAGAACTTATTGAACTAAAAATCGGGGCTTACGCCCCGATTTTTTATTAATAATGAAC
>NZ_JAKEVJ010000117.1:0-7749 GCF_022398425.1 Shewanella sp. Isolate7
TGACGACCTGACGACCTAAAGCGGTCAATGTAAGACGGTCTGAATCAATGAGAGCCCGGCAGGCAACCATGAGGGTATTTAGACGCTTTTGGTGAATTTCTGGGCAATGTTGATAGAGGGATTGATGTAAGATAGTTAATGCTTGCACCTTGGAAGTCCGTGATTGTTTTTTGTTTGCGCTTAATCAGATCACATTCCAAGGTGTAAGTTCACTCTAATTTCATGATTTATCTCAAAGTTATCAGGGGATTCCTCAGGGCTCGGTGGCCGCGGGCTGGCACAGGCTGGGCGATGTCAAACAGCCCAGCGTGTCACAGAAGAAGGCGATGGCCGCCGCAGGCCAGGCCGACATGATGGCCACCTGGGACAAGCTGTTCGACTTTCCCTCGGCCCAGCTGCTGGTCACCCATGGGGATCTCAGGGATCGTGAGCGTTACATCAGCATCAAGAACACCCTCTTTAGCCTGCTGGATCACGACCTGCTGCCCATAGTCAACGAAAACGATGCGGTCACCACAGACAGACTACGTGTGGGCGACAACGACAACCTGTCGGCCATGGTTGCGGCGGCGGCCGATGCCGACGCCCTAATCATCTGCTCCGACGTTAACGGGCTCTACACCAAGAACCCGCAGCTGCACGATGATGCCAAGCTGATCAAACAGGTGAACGAGATCAACGAGTCTGTCTACGCCATGGCCGGTGGTGCCACCAGCGAGGTCGGCACAGGCGGCATGCGCACCAAGATAGAGGCGGCCGAGAAGGCGATTGCCCACGGCATTGAGACGGTGATCATCAATGGCTTCGACCCAGACGCCTTCAACCGTCTGCTCAAGGGACAGAATCCGGGCACCCTGTTCACCCCGTTCGACCAGCCCATGCAGGAGCATGTGCACTGGATGACCCATACCTCACAGGCCCAGGGCGAGGTGATCGTCGAAGACAACTTCGACGCCCCCCTGGATGACCAGGAGACGCAACTGACCAGCGACGATGTCGTCGCCGTAAAAGGCAACTTTGCCGTCGGCGACACAGTCCTAGTGCGCAAAGGCGATGGCACTAAGCTGGCGAAGGCCCAGGCCAATTACAGCAGTTGCTTACTGAATTTTATCGCCAAGCAAGAGGATCGCGCGTTTGCCCACGATGTCGAGCAGCAAACCGGTCCTATCTTAAGCGATGAGAACATCGCCATATTGGAGTAAATATGAGCATAATCGAAACCCTATCCATGGATGCCGCCCAGGCCGCGAAGACGCTGGCCCAGGTCGACACCCAGACCAAGAACACCATATTGCTGGACATGGCACGCAGCCTGCGCGCCGCCAGCTTCGAGATCCGCAGCGCCAACCTTATCGATCTCGCGTCCGCCGAACAGGCTGGCCTGAGCGCCGCCATGATAGACAGGCTGACGCTGGACGGCGATCGTATCGAGGCGATGGCCCAAGGCATAGAAAACATCGCCAGCCTCCCCGACCCTATCGGCGAGCAACGCGACCTCAGCACCCGCCCCAATGGCCTCAACATCAGTAAGATGCGGGTGCCTCTGGGCGTGGTGTGCATGATCTACGAGGCGCGCCCCAACGTTACCGCCGACGCCGGTGCCCTCTGCTTTAAGTCGGGCAATGCGGTGATATTGCGTGGCGGCAAGGAGGCACTCAACACCAGCAAGGTGATCGCCTCCGTCTTGCAGAAGGTCCTCAAACAATATGGCCTACCGGCCGCGCTGATCGCCGTGGTGCCCGATCCCGACCGCGCCCTGCTGATGGAGCTGATGCAGCAACGCGATCACATCGATGTCATCATCCCACGTGGCGGCGAGGGACTGATAAATTTCGTTACCGAGCACAGTAAGATCCCGGTTATTCAGCACTTTAAGGGCGTCTGTCACCTGTATGTGGACAAAGATGCCGATCTGGATAAGGCGCTGGCACTGCTGCTTAACGGCAAGACGCAACGCACAGGTGTGTGTAATGCCCTCGAGGGCCTGCTGGTGCACAGCGAGATTGCCCCTCAGTTTCTCGCCATGGCCGCCACGGCGCTGGCCAAGCACCAGGTGAAGATCAACTGCTGTACCAATACTCAGCAGTACTTCAGTGAGGCCAAGGTGTTAGAGGAGACAGACTTCGGTCAGGAGTATCTGGCGCTCGAACTCGCCGTTCGCCAGGTAGAGGACTTCGACCAGGCCGCCGCCCATATTCATCGCTTCGGCAGTCGTCATACCGAGGTGATCTGCACCGAAAACGAGCTAACCGCCAAGCGTTTTCAGCGTACCGTCGATGCCTCTGTGGTCATGGTCAATGCCTCGTCACGTTTCAGTGATGGCGGCGAGCTGGGGCTAGGCGCCGAAATCGGCATCGCCACCACTAAGCTGCACGCCTATGGCCCTATGGGACTCGAGTCCCTCACCACGGAGAAATATCTGGTCAATGGCGACGGTCAGATCCGCGCCTAACATAAAACATGTCCTATCAAGCGTTACAGGAGGCAAGTATCTCTACCCAAGACACAGGCTTAAGCCCGCACCTGCGCATCGCCTTCATCGGCGGCGGCAACATGGCCAGCGCCATCATACGCGGCCTGATCAAGCATGGTCACAGAGCCGATCAGATCCTGGTGTGTGCGCCCAGCCAGCACACCCGCAGCCGCCTGGTGAAAGACTTCAATGTCAAGGTGCACTCGGATAACAGCGCCGCGGTTGCCTTTGCCGACATCATCATACTGGCGGTGAAACCCTTTATCGTTCCCCTGGTCTGCGAGGAGCTGTGCCCACTGCTAGCCCCCCTGTGCAAGCAGAAGTTGATTGTCTCGATTGCCGCGGGGCTGACCCACGCCAGCATCTCAGGCAGACTGCCCCAGCATACCCAGCTGGTGTGCGCCATGCCGAACCTGCCCAGCGCCATCGGCAAGGGGCTGACGGGCCTCTTTGTGCCTAGCCATCTCGACAGGCTCGCCTTAGACGATGCCGAGCAGTTGATGCGCGCCGTAGGCGACACCGTCTGGCTGGAAGATGAGACCCAGATGGCCAGCATAGTGGCCACGGCAGGCAGCTCACCGGCCTACTTCTTCCTGTTCTTAGAGGCGATGGAGAAGGCGGCCATCGCCCAGGGCTTACCCCCCAAAACCGCCAGCAAGGCGGTACTGCAGAGTGCCATGGGCGCCATCTCGATGGCGATGGCCAGCAAGGAGGGGCTCTCCAGCCTGCGCCGTCAGGTTACCTCGCCCAAGGGCACCACTGAGCAGGCGGTGCTCGCTTTTCAGCACGGGGATCTCGATGCCCTGGTCGCCAAGGCGATGGACAGCGCGGCTCGCCGGGCCAAAGAGCTGGCACTCGGCTAAGCGGTTATCCTCTTAAGCCTTAATAAAGAGAAGAGGCGTTTTGCGCGGGACTTTTACCCTAGGGATTAAAAGTAGGTTCTGTCGGAATAGTCATAGAGCCATTCGGGGCGGTAGACCACCATCAGGGTGACCGCCATGCCGTTAAGCAGCGCCTCGGGAAAGGCCAGCAAGGGAATCAGCAACAGATAGTTATCTGCCAGGTAGCTCCAGTCATAGTCGCTGCTCAGGTAGAGCCAGGTCGACCAGCAGAGAATGTGAAACACTATGCAGAGGAAGGCATTCATGAAGGCGCCACAGAAAATGTAGACGAACAGATGGTGGGGCAAATACTTAAATACCTGACTGTAGACCACATAGCTGAGAAACAGCGGCAAGGCGATCGCCACCAGGCCATAGATGGCAAAATCCAGCGGTAATTTGAGCATGAAGGTGGCAAAGAAGGCGACCGGCAACAGCAGCGCCAAGGTGGCCAGGCGCCAACCAAACATCAGCATCAGGGTCACTATGCCGAGAAAATGGGCGTGGATCCCCGGGGTGATGCTGGCGTCGATCAGCCACAGGGCGTTAACGAAGAAGATGGCCAGCAGCAGGCGGGTCTGTAGCGCCTTATCCTTGAGTAGCGCCTTCACATCCTCGACGGGCCAGATGGCCCATAACCAGAGCGCTAACACGACCATGGCCAGCAGCTGAGCACCGCCCAATTGCCAATTTATCTCACTCCATCTTTGTAGTAAGAATGCCGTCATCGTCCCTTCCAATCCTTTAATCGACCAATTGCAGTGTTAATCCTCACTCCACCTTTGTAGTAAGAATGCCGTCTTCGTCCCCTTCCTATCCTAGCTCCAAATACGTTCAGGTTAGCGTCGTCCCCTTTGTACTCACCCTAACACAGCCCCAAATACCACGTCATCAAGCGTTCACCCGACAAGAGCAGGCTCTCCTCTAACTGGCATTGGAGTGGTCACAATATAAGCCACTGTTAATCTACTCAATTCTGGGTAATAATCCTCTGACGCAGTGAAGAAAGGGACATCATGCTTAAGTACTGGTACAAAGACTTTGCCCAATATCCACCGGGCCACAGAGACTATTGGCGCACCCGTTTGATCGGCCATACCCTGCTGCTCAGCAGCAGCTTCTTCCTGGTGCTCACCCTGCTCAACATCTTCTATTTCGAAAGCTATGAGTACGCCACCCTGGACGCCAGCGGCTTCGTGATTTCCCTATCGATTTTGGCCTTCTTCAACCGCACCGCTAACGTCAACCTCGCCTCCTGGGCAGTGACCCTGATGGTCACCGGATTGATCCTGCTGTTTGTCGCCTCGGTGGGCGGCTATGCCCATTCCCTCTATTGGGCCACCCTGATCCCGCCGTTCGCCTTCTTCCTCCTCGGTAGGCAACGAGGCAGCCTGGTCTCTCTAATCGCCTTCGGGGTATGCGCCTATATCGTCTATAACCAGATCCAGGAGGCTAAGCCTGTCACCTTCGGCATGGGCGCCCTGTTCAATGTCATCGAGGTATCGATTGCCCATATTTTGCTGTTTCGCTTCTACGAGGGCACCCGGTCCTCGGCCTATCGTCAACTGGGCGAGCGCAACGCCAAGATCCAGAAACTGGCGGAGACCGACAAACTCACCGGCCTCTACAATAGAGAGAAGCTCGACATCACGATCGAGGAGTATCTGCTGAAGAGCCGTCACCAGCAGACCCCCTTTAGCCTGCTGATTCTGGATGTGGATTACTTCAAGCAGATTAACGACGCCCACGGCCACCTGACAGGCGATCGCGTGCTGATCCAGCTGGCCGACAGCCTCAGGAGCCTCTGCCGTGAGGGAGATTTTCTGGCCCGCTGGGGCGGCGAAGAGTTCGTGATCCTGCTGCCCGATACCTCACTCTCAATCTGTGTCACCGTTGCCGAACAGTTACGCCAGGATATCGCCGCACAGAAGTTTGATGGCCAGTCTCTCACCATCAGCCTGGGAGCCGCCCAGCTCAGAGAAGATGACACCATCAAAACCCTGGTCAACCGCGCCGATAACGCGCTCTATCAAGCCAAACACAAGGGCCGCAACCGGGTCGAGGCTGAAGCCGCCAGCCCTCACATCTGCGCCGTTAACGACTAAACATCGGCAATTAAGGCCACTACTGCGGCTTTAGCTCAGGCTATCCTGGCGTATGCCAGCCACGACCTATGGCTAGTTTGCCATTACCCCTTAAGCTGCTAGTATCGAGACGAACACAACAGATAAAAATCAATAATATGAATACCCTAACTAAGACAAGCCTCGCCCTGGGTCTGCTGTTTTCCGCCAGCACCCTGGCGCAAACCACCCTAGTCCATAACCTCAAGGGCTACACCCTGGAGCAGGGAAAGCTGACCCAGTTTAGCGCCATCGCCTTTAGTGACGATAAGATAGAGAAGATCTACCAGCAGCCGCCGAGTGAGCTGCACACGCAATCTCCCAACATCCGGGTGATCGATGCCAAGGGGCAGACCATGCTGCCTGGGCTCATCGATGCCCACGGCCACGTACTGGGATGGGGACTCAATCTTATCCGGGTCGATCTCAAGGGCAGCCAGTCTGAACGGGCTGCCGTGGCGCGCGTCGAGGCATTTCGCAAGCAAAACCCGGATCTCAACTGGATATTGGGCCGCGGCTGGAACCAGGTGCTCTGGCCAGCGAAAAGCTTCCCCACCGCCAAAGCCTTGGATAAGGCCTTTCCCGACACGCCAGTGTGGCTGAGGCGGGTCGATGGCCATGCGGGCTGGGCCAACAGCGCCGCCATGAAGCTGGCGGGCATAGATGCTAATACCCAGGCGCCCGATGGCGGCGAGATCATCCGCGACGGCAAGGGGCAACCCAGCGGCGTGTTTATCGATAATGCCATGGCACTGATAGAGCAGCAGATCTCGCCCCTGACTCAGGCTGAACAGGTGCGCGTACTGCGCGCGGCCATGGCCGACCTTGCCCGTTTAGGCCTCACCAGTGTGCACGATGCCGGTGTCGGCCACGATACCCTGGCCGCCTACCGTCAACTCGCCGATGAGCAGCAGATGCCGATCCGCATCTACGCCATGGTCGCCGCCGACGACAGCCAGTTCGAGCAGACGCTGGCCAAGGGCCCCTACCGCCACCCTGGTAGCATGCTGGATATCAGCAGCGTGAAGATCTCTGCCGATGGTGCTCTGGGCAGTCGCGGCGCCGCCCTGCTGCAGGACTACTCGGATCTTCACGGCCACAAGGGGCTGCTGCTCTACAAGGAAGATGAACTCAAGGCACTGATGCACAAGGCGATGCAGGCGGGATTTCAGGTGAACACCCATGCCATTGGCGATCGCGCCAACAAGCTGGTGCTTGACCACTACCAGAGGGAGATCGCCAAGACCCAGACCAAGGCGCTGAGGCATAGGGTGGAGCATGCTCAGATCCTGCAGCTGAGCGACATACCAAGGTTTGCCGAGCTGGGGGTGATCGCCTCCATGCAGGCGACCCACGCCACCAGTGACATGAACATGGCCGAAGACAGAGTCGGCCCGCAGCGGATCAAGGGGGCCTATGCCTGGCGTAAGCTGCTAGACAGCGGCGCGGTGATCGCCGCCGGATCAGACTTCCCCATCGAGTCGGCCAACCCCTTCTTTGGTCTGCACGCCTCGGTTACCCGCCAGGATCATACTAACCGCCCCGAGCTAGGCTGGTATCCGGGCGAGAAGATGAGCCTAACAGAGGCACTTAACAGCTTTACCCATGACGCCGCCTACGCCGCCCATCAGGAGACCATGATAGGAGAGCTCAGACCCGGTATGAAGGCCGACTTCATTCTGTTACAAAGCGATCCCTTCACCATGGCCCCAGAGCGGCTATGGCAGACACAGGTCAACCAGACCTGGGTCAACGGCAAGAAGGTGTTCGACATCGAGAGTGGCCGTTAGAGGAAGCCAACAAAGCGTCTGTTAAGAAAAAGCCCGGCCTGATTGCCGGGCTTTTTTAGCCTCGCGATGACGCCAACATGGCGCGATACTCGCAGTCCAGATAGGCATCCACCGCCTCGGCATCGATATGGCCGGCGTTATACCAGGCATACATCTCCTTAAGCGCCAGGTGACCGAAACGGCTCCAGCCCACCAGGTTAGTGCGCAGCAGAAACTGCACCATATCCCCACCGGAGCGCAGTGATCTGATCCAATACTTTTGGACATCTCGCTAAGTGAGTAAACTCGCTTATTGAGGCGAAATATGTCAACAAAGAAACCCCGCAAGATCCACACGCAAGAATTTAAAACAGAAGCGCTGAAGCTTGCTCTGAAAATTGGTGTAGCCGCAGCAGCGCGTGAGCTTAATCTTTACGAGTCACAACTCTACAGTTGGCGCTCTAGTGCTGAGAAGAAATCAAACACCACGTCAAGAGAAGCGG
>NZ_JAKEVJ010000118.1:0-7432 GCF_022398425.1 Shewanella sp. Isolate7
GTTTTATCAGGTCACGTTCCGCAAAAAGCTTTACTATTCATTGGAAATGTTGCAGAAAGATCTGGACGACTGGCTGGATTATTACAACAATGAACGAACTCATCAGGGCAAGATGTGCTGTGGTAGAACGCCAATGGAAACATTAACTGATGGGAAACAGATTTGGGCTGAAAAGAATTTAGCTCAAGTCTAATCTGACGAAGACACCAGAAAACTGGGTAACTGTCAGATCAGGTCTGAGCTAGTACAAATTATGAACGGCCACACAAGGCCAATGGCGGAAAGCCACCTTTGATGGCTGCTTAACCTCTACTTTTAACTACGGTTAAAAATGGGAGGATTACCAAATCCAGGCACGAAAAAGCGGCATGATTGCCGCTTTTTTCTTGCGCGATTCTTACACTAATAAACTATTACACTCTGACTAATCGACGATATCCAGCACCACGTCATCGCCTATGGTGTAGAGGGCCTGGGTGAGTCGCTGCTCGGCGGCCTCATCTTTCACGCTCAGGCTAAAGTTGGCGCGAAACAGGGCGACCCCCGTGTGGCTGGCGGTCTCATAGTGGGTGGAGAGACGCTCGATATTGGCGCCCAGCTCATTGATCTTATTTGAGATATCATGCACCAAGCCGGGTCTGTCATAGGCCACCAGGGAGTAACGACGGATAGTTTGCGGCGCCTGGGACTTGCGCGTCTTGGCGTAGGTGAGGGTGAGGCCTTCGATGCATTCCAGGTTTTCAAGCAGGGTGTCCCAGTTGGCGGCGGGGACTTCCAGCAGCAAGATGGCGGCGAAGATGCCGTCGATATGGCGCAGCTCAGAGTCGAGCCAGTTGCCACCGTGGCGACTAACGCTGTGGGCTATCTGTTCGACTAATCCCGGTTTATCGGCGACTTGCAGGGTAACTAAATATCGTAACATTTCGCATAGGCTCCATCAGTTGGTTTTGTGCGGTTTCGCTGCGCGCCCAGCTCCAGGCACGCTTGATTCAATTTCCTGTAATAACAATATGAAAAGCGGCTGAAAAAGTTAAACAAGCTCCTATAATGATGACATTTTCTGGTTGTAACATTAGTGTCATCTTTGCGTCATATAATCCCGACTGTCAGAAAAAGGGCTTGCCTCGATTCACTATAGTTAACATAGCAGAAACGACAATCCCAGCGAAAACTCTACTGAACAAAAATTAACGAGGTTCTTAATGGAAACTCAGGTCATTCAACCTGGTTCTACTGCAACAGATTTGTTGATGGGCAAGGGCTCCAGCAAGCGAGCATTTAAGGATAAGCTCACCCAGTTTGGGGTGACGATGGGCGGCACCATGGTCTTCGTGGCGCTCTTGCTGATCTTTTTCTACCTTCTCTATGTTGTAAAGCCGATTTTCGATGGGGCAGATATCACACCAGTGATAAATGTCGAATTGCAAGATGCTAAGTCACCTGCGCTCATGGTGGGCAGTGACGAGCAGAACGAGATCCTCTACCGCGTGTCGCAAGATGGCGGGGTCAGCTTCTATAGCGCCCTGAGTGCCAGCCTGGTCAAGCAGGAGCACATAAATGTGCCTCAGGACGCCGAGATCGTTAGCAGCGTCGCCAGTGTACCAAGCGAGCAGCGCTTTGCCTTCGGCCTCTCAAATGGCCAGGTGATAATAGCCGGTGTTAACTTCGCCGTGACCTATCCTGATAACAAGCGTCTGATCACCCCAAGCCTGCGTTACCCGTTGGGCGAGGCGCCGCTGCAGGTGTCTGAGTCGGGCACGCCGCTTTATCAGCTGGCCTTCGCATCGGCCTCTGACAAGCTTAGCTTTGCCTACCATGACGCCAATGGTCGTTGGTTTCTGACCCGTCATAACGGCGAAGAGAACATGATGACCGAAGAGGTGGAGTGGGAAGCGACCACCAGTCAGATTAACGAGGCGCCTGCCCAGGTCGATCAGCAGTTGATGACGCCAGATCAGCGCCAGCTGCTGCTGCGCTCTGGCAATCGCTTGTACGTTTACGATATCCGCTATGTGGATGAGATCGCCCTGAGTCAGGTGATCGAGCTTGAACGCGCCAAGACCAAGGTGACAGATGTTGCCCTGCTGGCCGGCGCCAGCTCTCTGCTGGTGAGCTATGACAATGGCCAAATCTTCCAATATTTCCAGGTTAATGGCGACAAGGGTCGTCAGTACCAGGAGATCCGCGATTTTAAGAACAAGGCGGGCGTGAAGCGCATCGCCGGTGAGTTCTACCGTAAGAGTTTCGCCACCGTGAGTGCCTCAGGCGAGCTGGACCTGCTCTACACCACGAGTCAGCGTAAACTCTTTACCGAGACCTTCGATTTGGCTAACGCCACACAGATGGGCTTTAGCCCACGCGCCAACGCCCTGGTGGTCGAGGCGGGCAACAAGCTGCATCTGTTTGCGGTGGAAAACAGCCACCCCGAGGTGTCTTGGAGCGCCATGTGGAGCAAGGTGTGGTACGAAGGTTACCCCGAGCCGCAATATGTGTGGCAGTCAACGTCAGGCTCTGATGACTTCGAAGCCAAGCTCAGTCTGATGCCGCTGGCGTTCGGTACCATGAAGGCTGCGCTGTATGCCATGCTGTTTGCCACGCCGCTGGCAATTGCCGGCGCCGTATATACGGCTTATTTCATGTCGCCGAAAGTGCGCGCCGTGGTTAAGCCGACCATCGAGATTATGGAAGCCTTGCCAACGGTTATTCTCGGCTTCCTGGCCGGTCTCTGGCTGGCGCCGCTGATCGAGGATCACCTGCCGGGGATCATCATGCTGCTGGTGCTACTGCCTATCAGTATCTTGCTGACGGCACTGGCCTGGTACAAACTGCCGGGTCGCTGGAAGCAACGTCTGCCTGAGACCTATCAGGAGTTGATGCTGGTGCCGGTGATCTGTTTCGTGGGCTGGTTTGCTTTCTACATCAGCCCGAGTATCGAAGTGGCCTTCTTCGGCGGCGATACCCGTCTGTTTATCACTAACGAGCTGGGGATCACCTTCGACCAACGTAACGCGCTGGTGGTGGGTATTGCCATGGGCTTTGCGGTGATCCCAACCATCTTCTCTATCGCCGAAGACGCCGTGTTCTCTGTACCGCGTCACCTGTCTAACGGCAGCCTGGCGCTGGGTGCCACCAACTGGCAGACCCTGACCCGCGTGGTGCTGCTGACGGCGAGTCCGGGGATCTTCTCGGCGGTCATGATGGGGCTCGGCCGTGCCGTGGGTGAGACCATGATCGTGCTGATGGCCACGGGTAACACCGCCATCATGGAGTGGAGTGTATTCGAGGGGATGCGTACCCTGGCGGCCAACATCGCCGTGGAGATGCCTGAATCGGCTATCGGCAGCTCGCACTATCGCGTGTTGTTCCTGGCGGCCTTCGTACTGTTTATCTTCACCTTCCTGTTCAACACCATCGCCGAGGTGGTAAGACAGCGTCTGCGTGAACGCTACAGTTCACTCTAAGGGAGGCTGGCATGTTATCGATTTTTAATTTTTCGCCTGTGACGTTAAGAGGCCAATGTAATGGGTAAGTGGTTTAAGTCGGGCTCCCCCTGGATCTGGATGACAGGTGGCGCCGTGAGTATCAGTTTGATCGCCGTGTTGGGCTTGTTGCTATTGATCGCCTGGCGAGGTTTGAGCTACTTCTGGCCGGCGGATATCTACCAGTGGGAAGTGGTGGATCAGCAGGGCAAGCGCTCAACCATTATCGGTGAGATCTACGATAAGGAAGAGGTGCCTGCTGAGCGCCTGATCGCCGCCGGACACAAGTTTAGCGAAGAGCCCGGTGAGCTGGTGACCCGTTACCTGATCAAGACGGGTAACCGCGAGTTTGTTGGCCTGGACTTTCGCTGGGTGCTGGAGACAGATATTGTGTCGCGCACCACGCCAAAAGATGTCGCCAAGCTCGAGCGAACCAAGAACGGTGACTTCTTTGGTTATCCAATTGCCATCATAGAAGAGGGCAAGCGTCTGGCACTGGACGATGTGGAAGCCTCATTTGAGGAACATATCGAGCGTGCGGTCGCCCTGAGCGACAAAGCCACCACGCTGCAGAAACGTGAAATTGGCGCCGTTAACTATGCGCTGGAAAACCTGCGCCTTAAGGAGCGTCGCTATGAGCTGGATAACGCCCTGACCGACAGCCGCAAGCTGGAGCTGCAGGCCGAGCGTGACAAGCTACAGGCCGATTATAAGATATTGGAAAAAGCCTTCTTCGACCTGCGAGCAGAGGCGGGCCGTGATGCGGTGATCGTCCGTGACATGCGCGGCGAAGAGGTGACCCTCAAGCTAGATAGCATTCTAGGTGTGACTTACTCTAACCGTTTGGGCGTCATGGGTAAGCTAGGTCACTGGTTTAGCGGCGTGGGTAACTTTGTCAGCGCCGACCCCCGTGAAGCCAACACAGAGGGTGGTGTGTTCCCGGCTATTTTCGGTACCGTTTTCATGGTACTGCTGATGGCAGTGATTGTGACCCCGTTTGGCGTGGTCGCGGCTATCTATCTGCATGAATACGCAAAGAAAGGCCCAATCACTAAGATGATCCGCATCGCGGTGATCAACCTGGCGGGTGTCCCCTCGATCGTATATGGCGTATTTGGTTTGGGCTTCTTCGTCTACATGCTGGGTGGCTCTATCGACCAACTCTTCTATCCTGAAGCCCTGCCTGCACCTACTTATGGCTCGCCAGGGGTGATCTGGTCGGCGCTGACCCTGGCTATCCTGACGTTGCCTGTGGTGATCGTCTCTACCGAAGAGGGTCTGAGCCGTATTCCTAGTTCTGTGCGTCAAGGCAGTCTGGCGCTGGGGGCGACCAAGGCCGAGACCCTGTGGCGCATCATCATCCCGATGGCGAGCCCGGCGATTATGACGGGGCTTATTCTGGCGGTGGCTCGTGCGGCTGGCGAAGTAGCGCCCTTGATGCTGGTGGGGGTGGTAAAACTGGCGCCGACCCTGCCGATCGATATGAACTTCCCCTTTGTGCACCTTGAGCGCAAGTTCATGCACCTTGGTTTCCATATTTATGATGTGGGCTTCCAGAGCCCCAACGTTGAGGCGGCGCGTCCCTTGGTTTACGCGACCTCCTTCCTGTTAGTGTCTGTGATTGTGAGTCTTAACCTGACCGCCATCGCGGTACGTAATCACCTGCGTGAGAAATATCGCTCGCTGGAACACTAACCTAAAACCCGAATTAATCGCGTCTGGGCTAGGCTAGGGCGCGAATAACCTTTATCCTGAAGTGATTAGGAACAGATATGATTTCGATAGATCAGTCGGTAATGAAAACAGAGACTTTAGACTTAAATAATTTAAGCAGCGAGCAGACCGCACTTGAGATCCGTAACTTAGATCTAAAATATGGCGACAAGCAGGCCCTGTTTGACGTGTCGATGAAGATCCCCAAGAAGAAGGTGACCGCCTTCATCGGCCCCAGTGGTTGTGGTAAGTCAACCTTGCTGCGCTGCATCAACCGCATGAACGATCTAGTGGATAACTGTAATATCGACGGCGAGATCCTACTGCACGGCCAAAACATCTACGACAAGAAGGTAGACGTGGCATCCTTGCGCCGCAATGTGGGCATGGTGTTCCAGCGTCCAAACCCTTTCCCTAAGTCTATCTATGAGAACGTGGTCTACGGCCTGCGCCTGCAGGGGATCAACAACCGTCGTCAGCTGGATGAAGCCGCCGAGCGTTCACTGCGCGGCGCCGCGATTTGGGACGAGGTGAAAGATCGTCTGCACGACAACGCCTTCGGCCTGTCGGGCGGTCAGCAGCAGCGTCTGGTGATTGCCCGCGCCATCGCCATCGAGCCAGAAGTCTTGCTGCTCGATGAGCCGACCTCGGCGCTGGATCCTATCTCGACCCTGACCATCGAAGAGCTGATCACTGAGCTGAAGGCGAAATATACCGTGGTGATCGTGACCCACAACATGCAACAGGCTGCCCGTGTATCGGATCAGACCGCCTTCATGTACATGGGCGAGCTGGTGGAATATGCCGACACTAACACCATCTTCACCACGCCGAAGAAGAAAAAGACCGAAGATTATATCACGGGTCGTTACGGATAATTGGGCCTGCGCCAGATTTGAATTGCAAAGAATTGATAAGGTTGAATGTCAATGGAAAACATGAACTTAAATAAACATATCTCGGGTCAGTTCAATGCCGAGCTCGACGATATTCGTAACCGCGTACTGGCGATGGGGGGCCTGGTTGAGCGTCAGCTGGAACAGGCGCTGGATGCCCTGGGTAACTTAGATGCCGAGCTGGCGCAGAAGGTGATTGATGGTGACCACAGCGTGAATGGTATGGAGGTCTCTATCGATGAGGAGTGCACTCGTATCATCGCCAAGCGTCAGCCAGCCGCCAGCGACTTGCGTCTGATCATCGCCATCTCCAAGACGATTGCCGATCTTGAACGCATCGGCGACGCCTGCGTGAAGATTGCCGCGGCGGCGCTGGATAAGCGCCTGAAGAACCAACAGCCACTGCTGGTAAGCATAGAACACATGGGCCGTCACGCGACCCGCATCTTACACTCGACTCTGGATGCGCTGGCGCGTATGGATGCCGAGGTGGCCGTCGAGCTGCACAAGGAAGATAGCAAGCTAGATAGCGAGTACGAGGGCATCATACGTCAGCTGATGACTTACATGATGGAAGATCCACGCTCTATCCCTGAAGTGCTCGACGTACTCTGGGCGGCGCGCGCGGTCGAGCGTGTGGGCGACAGATGCCAGAACATCTGCGAATACATCATCTACTATGTTAAGGGTAAGGACGTACGCCACACCTCTTATGAAGAGATGAAGCAGATCTAAGCTCAGCTTGAGTCTTAACCTAAGAAGAAGCAGCCCTTGGCTGCTTTTTTTATGTTATATGTTGCATTAATTAGCGCTACTATTTGCATTCGACTATGACGATGTGGTGCTCTTGCTTTACTCTTTTTAACGATAGCATCAGTCTTGAGTGTCAGTCTTTATATTGCCATATAATTCAGGATGTTAAATTTTTTTGTAGTAGGTATTTGTGATTGACCTAACTGTCAATTTTAGAGCAAAGTTGTTGTTACACATAGGGGGCACCTTTGAGTTTACTATCTCTAGTTAACTATCATCATCTACTAAAAAAGTGTGAGTGGGAGTTATCGCGCATAGAAGAGTGTACTGCGCATCCTGATTATGTAGTGGTCAACTAAAATTGGCCACGGTTTTGTATTCAAGCCAGTATCTTCGCTCTGACTCATTGGGTGTCAGCCCACCGTTATATTGATGTGGTCTCAGCTGACTGTAATACCCCGTCACATATCGCGAAATTTCACTCTTAGCCTCACCGATATCCCGATAGCCGGTCATCGGTATCCATTCTGTTTTTAAGCTTCTAAAGAAGCGCTCCATCGGGCTGTTGTCCCAGCAGTTTCCTCGTCGACT
>NZ_JAKEVJ010000119.1:0-7388 GCF_022398425.1 Shewanella sp. Isolate7
CCACAGCCGAACACGTGATGCGGCAAGAATGGATATCCTGCTATTGATAGCCTTGCTGGTGCAATTGGCATTTTGGTGGGTGGGACTCTTTGGTGAAGCGCAGCAATTGCAACGACATTTCCAGGCCAATACGGTGAAGAAACGTAATGTGTTATCGATAGTGCGGATGGGAAAAGAGCTGATGCGACGACGAGACAGATACCCAATGTCAGCCGATGACCTACTCCATGCTGCCAGGAAGCTGGCTGAGTTATCACTCATTTACGGCTGCTGGGGGTATGAATTATGAGGGGATCCTACAGCGCCCAGCGTTCACCTGCTTCATTACTCATCAGTACGCTATTGAGTACCTTAAAATCACTGATATCAGGTTGAATGTTATTTTCGTTGGGAAATGAGGATTGGAAGCTACCGGATACGCTGCGGTCGACGGTTAACACATCGTTGACCGCCATTGCCATGCCTGAACTTAATAGGCCGATTGTGAGCATAATGAATTTCAACATAGTGTCCTCTGTTATTGGCTTTTTTGATTCAGTCGTTTTAGGAATATTGTGTTATTTAACCTCGAGATCGAAGACAACCGTTATGGAGGCGGAGAAGCTAATGGTGGCTTGTAAATATCGCCCTGGCGTTAAATCGTCGGGATCAATTCTGGAACCTGTTACCGAGATACGTTCGACGTTACTGTATGCACTATATCCGTATCGGCTAGAGTCGCTGCTTGAATTGATGCTGTAAATTTTTCCTAACTCAGCGCCGAAGGCGTTGGCTAATGAGGTGGCCTTAGTTTTTGCATCTTCAACGGCTATTACAGTTGCTTGTTTTTTGTATTCTTGTGATCGCATCGATAAAAGTTCTATATCTTCGATTTCATTGATACCGACGCCGAGAGCGAAGTCGATAAATCGGTTCATCTGTTGCAGATCATTAAGGGTAACTTTTAATGTTCGAGTCGCAACATAGCCTGCGATAATCTCTGAACCTTCGTCGGTATAGTTCACATGAGGTTCTGTGAGTAGATTAGAGGCTGAGATCTTGTCCTCGCTAACGTTGAAATTGTCTAAGCCTTTAAGCAGTGCGTTGACCCGTTGATCAACTTCTTTCTTCGCGGTGAGGGCATCTTTTTGGATGCTCTTCACTTCAAAGGTGATTCTTGCCATATCAGGTTTAGTGACAATTTTCCCTGAACCATGAGCAACAATATGTCGGTGGTCGGGAAGGCCAGAGTCGGCCAGCGTGAAAAGAGGCAGAAGATACAAGAGTGCGAAGGCGATGTATTTCATAGTAAAAGTCCATTTAAAAAAGCGGAACGCAATTGTGTTCTTCACTCATTGATGAGTAGACCAATGAGTCAATAATCCCGATAAAGAATTACAATACAGCGATTTAACCTAAGATGTAAATGTTAGGTGTGGACTTTCGATTGAGACTAGATGCTTAAGTTGAGACGGGTCTTAATAAAACTGGGGCGCAGCTGTTTCTGCCCCCAGATGACTCTTTAATTAGTGATTTGCAGGCGTGCCCTGGCTCGGTCTGCGGCGTCTGCGGCGGCGTGCTGGGGCGTTACCGTCTCTGTGCTCCTGCTTGCCTTGTTTTTGCGCTTGATTTTGCGCTTGTTGACCTTCGCTAGCAGGCTTGCTTATACCAGTGCTTGTGCCTGTTCGGCGACGGCCCTGACCCTCTTTGTTGCCCTGAGCTTGATCGCCTCGGCGAGGCTGACTTGCCTTGTCTGCCCCTTGGCCGTTGCCTGAGCGATTGCTGCTGCGTTGTCCATTGCGTTGATTGTTGCTTTTAGGCTTAGGATTACGTGGTCCCTTGTGCTGAACATGGCGCTTTGGCGTCAGATCTGTCTCGGGTAGCGTGTGGCTCGGCTCTAGGCCCTCTACCAGGGTGCGCGGTAGGTTCTTGCCGATCAGGCGCTCGATATCCGCCAGCAGCTTGGCTTCTTCGTCGCTCACCAGGGAGATGGCCTTACCATCGGCACCTGCGCGGCCGGTGCGGCCGATTCTGTGCACATAATCTTCGGGCACGTTTGGCAGGTCGAAGTTGACGACTTGAGGCAGCTGGTCGATATCCAGGCCTCGGGCGGCGATGTCGGTTGCCACCAGTACGCGTACCTCGCCCGACTTGAAGTTGGCCAGTGCCTTGGTGCGGGCCCCTTGACTCTTGTTTCCGTGGATGGCCGCGGCGGTGATCCCCTTGGTGTCCAGGGCCTTGGCCAGACGGTTGGCACCGTGTTTGGTACGGCTAAACACCAGCACCTGCTGCCAGTCACCTTGCTGGATGAGTTTTACCAGCGCGGCCGACTTCTTACTCTTGTCTACCGGGCAGATCAGCTGGGCGACTGTGTTGGCCGTGCTGTTGCGCGGAGTGACCGAGACCTCTACCGGGTTGTGTACCAGCCCCTTGGCCAGGGTACGGATCTCATCGGAGAAGGTGGCGGAGAACATTAGGTTCTGCCGCTTGGGCGGTAAGATGGCGAGGATCTTCTTGATGTCGTGAATAAAGCCCATGTCCAGCATGCGATCGGCCTCATCCAGTACCAGGATCTCCAGCTGGCTGAAGCTGAGTGCCTGTTGCTGATAGAGATCCAGCAATCGACCCGGGGTCGCCACCAGAATATCTACACCGCGCTGAAGACGGCTGATCTGCGGCCCTATGCCGACACCACCGAAGACCACGGCGCTGCGCAGCGGCAGGTGCTTACCATAGGTGGTGACACTCTCGGCGACCTGAGCGGCCAGCTCACGGGTTGGGGTCAGCACCAGGGCGCGTACCTGCTTGTTGCGGGCGCGAGGGCCCTGACTGAGCAGCTCCAGCAGCGGCAGGGTGAAGCCCGCCGTCTTGCCTGTCCCGGTTTGCGCCGCCGCCATCACGTCTTTGCCAGACAATACCGCAGGGATAGCCTGAGCCTGAATGGGCGAAGGGGTCTGATAACCTTTGTCTGTGACGGCCGTTAAAATGGGGGCGGATAAACCTAGGGAGGAAAAACTCATAGAGGGATCTCTTGGGCGACGATGGCGCATAATTGGGTGCCAGCGGGCTGGCGGGCGTGCAGCTTACATTAAGCGATAGCAAAGTGCTATCGAATTCGCCAGTTATGCTTAGCTGAAAGGGGCAACTTTTTCGCAAATTGTGCGCGCTAATGATTGAGTTTTATCCAGAGGAGACTACAATAGCCGCCTTTCTGACGACAGTGGTATATTGGACCGCTGTTTCCCTCAATGAGCGGCAAGTTTGCACTCGAAGATCGAATTAGGAAATTAACATGGCACAAAACAAGAAATACGGTCTTCGCGTGAGCGAAGCCGAAGGCAGCTGGACTGCCGAAGTCACCCGTCGCATGACGGCGCGTAAGATAGGCGTTACCAAGGCGAAATCCGGTTTTGCCAGCGAAGCCGAGGCGACTGCCTGGGGCGAAGAGACCCTAAAAGGCATAGTCGAAAACCTGATGGTGCGTAACGAGCGCCGCGCCAAGCAACGCACCGAGCGCAACGAGGCCGCAGCGGCTAAAGAAGCCGCCGCCGAGAAATGGCGCGCCGAACGTGACGCAGCAGGCGACAGCGATTTCGATGACGACTACTTCGACGAAGACGACGAGTAACGGGACGAAGACGACGAGTAATCGCGAATTTATCTGATAAAAAAGCCCAGCATCTGCTGGGCTTTTTGCGTTAGGTGGAGAGGGATTAGCTGATGTAGCTCTGACCCGCGTAGATCACAAAGTGTCTCAGGGCCAACACCCCGGTGAGGCTACTGCAGGCCACGGCGATCATCACGCCCTTGCTGTGGCGTGTTTGCGACGGCATCAGCATGGTCAGCAGCGGGATGGCAAAGCCGATACCGACCACGCCTACCCAGAACACACTGGCCCTGACACCCGTGGTGATCGATGCCAGCGCCGCCGCGGCCGCGCCGCCCTTGAAGTAAAGCGCGCAGAACAGCATGAAGAGGAACATCAGCTCGCTCAGCATCACCGGCAGCTCCAAACCATGCATCTTGCTTAGGTTGGCGTCATGGGGATGGGTGTTAAACATCAGCAGCGCGCCGATGGCGTTAGCTGCCGCCCCGGCTGACAGGCCTGATACCAGGAAGAGCGCAGGCAGTACCGCAGTGTTCAGCAGTGGGTAGGCGTTCATCGGCATCAGGGCATCGGCTAGCGGCACCAGGAAGCCCAGCTGCCACTGGCTCAGCTCATCTCTCAGCACTATCAGAGAGTAGGCGATGCCTATGGGCGAGTAGAGCAGCAGCGCCAGCACACCGATAGACATGACAGAGCTGAAGTTGTAGTTGACCAGGATCAGCCAGAAATCAAACGGCTTGGTCAAGTCAAACACCAGACAGGCCAGGCCTATGATGATCGCCAGCGGACTGATGATCACCGCCGCCTTGAGAATGGCGCTCTCTAGCGCCTTCTCCTTGCTGTACCAGCGTAGTCCTATGCCGATAAGAATCGAGCCTGCCGAGAGGCCGGCCATAAACAGATAGACTGCGATTACCCAGTTCCAGGTGACTGGATCATATTGCGCCATATCGCCCCAGGTATTGTTCATGACTGTATCCCCCCGCGTTTAGTTGGAATGCGATAGACCCTAGGCTTAGTCCCCAGGTGGGTCTTCTCCTGATAGGTCGCTTTGGTGTTGATGAGTTTGGCCACCTCGCTGCTCGGATCGTTGGCATCGCCAAAGGTCAGCGCATCGGTTGGGCACACAGTGACACAGGCGGGCAGTTCGCCCCGCGCTAGGCGGGTGTCCTTACAGAAGTTACACTTGTCGGCCGCCTTGGTTTCCGGGTTGATAAAACGCACCTTGTAGGGGCAGGCTGCCACACAGTACATACAGCCGACGCACTTGTCTTCCTTGATGGAGACCAGGCCGTCCTCGCCCACATAGGCAGCACCTGTGGGGCACACGGTAACGCAGGGCGCGTTTTCACACTGCTGACAGGAGACACGGTTATATTTAAAGTGCAGGTGCGGGGCATCGCCGAACGGGCCTTCGACCCGCACTTGCAGACGGGTAACTCCCTCGGGAGTACCATTTTCGCTGCGACAGGCGACGCTACAGGCCTGACAGCCGATGCAGCGATTCTCGTCGTGCACCATTACATATCTTTTACTCATACTGGACTCCTATTAGATCTTCGTTAGCGTGATGCCAGTAGTGTGGATATTCATGCCGCAGACGGGTGCGGTCGCATTGGGCAGCAGGTTGCCGCAGTGAACGCCCTTGCCGGTCGCTCTGGCGAGCTCTTTATTTTTCGAGCCAAAGCCCATGTAGGCGAATACTGTATCCTGGCGAATACCCGGGGTGACCAGTGCGGTACCCTCTTCGCTGCCGACGCTGCTGGTGAGGCGGATCTTATCGCCGCTATTGATGCCGAGGCGTCCAGCGGTAACAGGGTGGATCCACACGCCGTTGTCAGACATCAGGTTGGCCAGCATAGGCACGTTATGGGTGGCACCATTGGTGTGCACCGCGACCTTGCCCTGGATAAAATAGAGCTCGTTATCCTGCTTGAGCTTGACCTCGCGGTACTTGATCACCCCGCGACCAGCGGCCATCTTCTCGACCTTGTCTGAGCTAAGTTCTATCTTGCCGCTCGGGGTCTTGAAGCTCATGGCGCTGGCGTAGGTGCCATCTTCGTCGGTGGGCTTGGCGTTAGGGTATTGCTTGACGAATGCCGCCACCATGGCCGGTTCCCGCAGCATCAGCGGCTTGCCGTAGCTGACATAGCCCTTCTGCTTGATCTCGTCATAGCGCGCCATATCGCGATCCAGCTGCAGCAACTGCAGGCTCTCCATGTTTTCCCATGGGAAGTATTGCTCCAGCCCCATCTCATGGCCCAGCTCCTTGAAGATCTGCCAGCTTGGCTTGGTGTCGCCTATGGTCTCTACCACACGTTGGCGCACATAGTAGGCCGGACTCTTACCCGACTTGTCGGCGATCTCTTCGTCCCGCTCCAGGTAGGTGGACTCAGGCAGTATTATGTCGGCATAGGCGGCGGTTTCGCTGATGTAGACGTCGCAGCTGACCACAAAGTCCAGCTTCTTCAGGGTCTCGACCACCTTGGCTCTGTCGGTCATGGTCTGCATCGGGTTGGTACGGCTCATCACCCAGGCACGCAGCTGGTAACGCTTGGCTTCCAGGGGGGCATTGAGAATGGTTTGATAGATACCGCCGGATGACCACATAATGGCGTACTGCTCATCCAACCTGGTCGATACGTTTGGCCTGAGGCTTAGGCATGCCTTCGACGCCTGGCTTGCCTAGGCCTGGGGCGACCTTGTCACCGGCAAACTTGTTGTAGGTCTGGCCTTCTTACCCAGGTAGAGGCCGCCCTTGCGCTCTATGTTGCCGATCAACACGTTGGCGGCAAACAGGGCGCGGCGCATCTCGAACTCTTCCGGGGTGAAGGTGGCGCGGTGACCGAAATCCACCACGGCATGGGGCGCCTTGGCGGCGAACTCATGGGCGATGCGACGAATATCCTTGGCGGGGACGTCGCTGATCCCCTCGGCCCACTCCGGGGTATAGGCTTTGACTTCCTTGGCGAAGGATTCGAAGCCCTCTACGTGACGCTCGATGAAGGCCTGATCGTAGAGGTTGTCATAGATCAGCACGTGACACAGGGCCAGGGCGACGGTGATCTGATCCAGTAATAGTGGACACTTTGCTAAGCACTATTTTTTAATTCAAAGTTCTCTGGACTCAAATACCCAAGAGCACTATGCCGTCTGGTCCGATTATAATCAACCTCAATATACTCAAATACCGCTTGTCTCATTTGATCACGCATCATGAGCGGCTCGTCTTGCAGTGCTTCAACCTTTAATGTGTGGAAGAAGCTTTCCACGCAAGCATTATCCCAGCAATTCCCTTTACGGCTCATGCTGCTTAAAGTGGATAGATGCAAGGCACAGTTTGCAGCGAATGGCCCTAGTCCTTCGCAAGAACTGTAACGCAGCAAATACCGCWGYAAGCCTCGCCCTGCGGGGCTTTGATAGCAACACCATTTCGGCGTTATTCAACTTCAGCAGGCCTCGGCATGCCCTCAGTTGAATGCCTTGAACTGTCGCTGCTATCAAAGCCAGAGCTGTGCGACGACTTGTTCGCMCCTTCCCTAACTGATGTTTYTGAAGCAAAGCACGGTAATTATTTGCGCAGTATTGGCTGCCTCGGTCGCTATGGACAATCACGCCGGTAGGAAAACCTCGGCGGAATAACGCCATCCTCAAAGCGTCACAAACAAGCTCCGATGTCATCCTACTTGCCATCGACCAACCCACCACGGTGCGAGAGTAAAGGTCAATAATTACAGCCAGATAGAGCCATCCTTCGTTGGTGTACAAATAGGTGATGTCGCCAGCCCACTTCAGGTTCGGC
>NZ_JAKEVJ010000012.1:0-88180 GCF_022398425.1 Shewanella sp. Isolate7
GTATTAGTATTTTTAATTGTAGAATAACTACTTATCTAAAAATCTTGCTTTGTTCTCAAGCGTTTTTCCTGCGCTATTTCTGATCACATATTTACTGTGATTGGTATAAAAGTTAAAACCGCGCAAGCAGTCAGCGCAGCTACAAATCAAATTTTTGCTGGTGTGCCAAAAACAAAAATCCCGATTGTCTCGGCGCGCTCGCCATCGACAGTCGGGACTTAATTTCAACTCATGAACGGGGTAAGCCAATCACTATCCGGCCAGATAGACGATCCCCTGCAGGCACAAAAATGCAAACACCCCGGCGAGCACATCATCGATCATTATGCCTATGCCGCCATGAACCTTGGCATCCAGCACCTTGATGGGCCAAGGTTTGAGGATGTCGAAGAAGCGAAACAGCGCGAAACCAATCACCAGCCAGAGCCAACCGGCGGGCGCAGCGATGAGGGTGATCAACAGACCCGCCACCTCGTCCCAGACGATGGCGCCGTGATCATGCACGCCCATATCCTTTGACGCCTTGTCACAGATATAGAAACCGGCGAGTACGCAAAGCAGGGTCAACCCCAGATACCAACTCAGCGGAAGGCCTGCCATCAGCAGATAAAGCGGAATCGCCGCCAGGGTACCGAAGGTGCCGGGGGCCTTGGCGGCTAGGCCAGACCCGAAGCCCAAGGCCAGGAAATGAATAGGATTTGCCAGTGAGAGCTTCTTAAGAACCGGATCGCTCGACCATAACTGCATGTTTAAAAGTGCTCGAAACCAAAGTGTGTTGGGGTGTAGGGTTCGCCGTCCTTGATCAGGCGCAGCTTATCGCCTGTGGCTATCTGCCCCACCTGAGTAAAGCTTACCCCGGCGTGGGCCAGCGCCGTCTCCAGCGCACCGCGCTGAGCCTCAGGCACGGTAAACAGCAACTCGTAATCTTCGCCGCCGGTCAGGCCATAGCCAAGTGCCACTGATTCATCCAAAAATTCGCGCATCTGAGCCGACAAGGGCAGACGATCGACATCCACTACGGCTCCCACCTGAGACTGTTTAAGGATATGGCCTATGTCAGACACGAAACCGTCGGAAAGATCGATGGCGCTCGAGGCTAATCCTCGCAGCGACTGACCCGCGAGCACCCTAGGAGTCGGGAAATAGTGACGCTGAATAAAGTGCTCTCTCGCCTCACCCTCGATATTAAGCTTGTCACCCAGAATGGCCAACCCCACGGCGGAATCGCCGAGGCTACCGGTCACATAGATCCAGTCGCCATTCTTGGCGCCGCCTCGGGTTAACGCCTTGCCCTCGGGGACCTGGCCGTTGATGGTGATGGTGATCGACTTAGGACCACGGGTCGTATCACCACCAACCAGGGCAACCCCATAATACTCGGCGGCCTCTTTCAGCCCCTGACTAAAGTTCTGAAGCCAGCTCTCATCCACCTCAGGAAGCGTAAGGGCAAGCGTCATCCAGGCGGGCTCGGCCCCCATGGCAGCGAGATCAGACAGGTTAACCGCCAGCGCCTTATAACCCAGCGCCTTAGCAGGCATGTCGGCATAGAAGTGTACATTCTCAACCAGGGTGTCACAGGAGATGGCAATCACCTTATTTTCACCAGGCTGGACCAGGGCACAGTCATCGCCTATGCCGAGGTGCACATCACGGCGGTTCTGGCCTAGGTTAGCGAAGAAATGATCTATCAGTGTAAACTCTTTCACAGTCTTAAGAACCATAGTAAGGGTTAATCAGCTAGCACACTTTCTGACGGGGGAGATGTCGGGGCTAAACCTGAATATAAAAAACGGCATCCTGGGACGCCGTTTATTGTATCACTTTTTAGCGACTATCTTATCGAGAATGCCGTTAACAAACTTGTGGCCATCTTCGGCGCCGAAGGCCTTGGCCAGCTCGATCGCCTCGTTGATGGCGACCTTGTATGGCACATCCTTGCGGAAGGTCAGCTCGTAGGTGGCGATGCGCAGCACCGCCTTCTCGATAGGCGAAACCTCATCGAACGGGCGCTCGAGGTGAGGCATAATCAACTCATCCAACTGAGCCGACTTGCTCGTGGTGCCTGATAGCAATTCACGGAAATAGCTAACGTCGACGCCATCGATCTTCTGCTCAGTGAGAAATTCATGCTCCACGTCGGCAACATTATTGCCGCTTAGCTGCCATGAGTAGATAGCTTGTACCGCTAGACGACGGGCTTTACGGCGCTCTGAAGGTTTCATCTTGGTTCCTAATCTTACAACTGCTGTTCTAGTTCTTGCAGAACATTGACCATCTCTAGCAGACCAAGTGCCGCTTCGCCGCCCTTGTTACCTGCCTTAGTACCAGAACGCTCGATAGCCTGTTCAATGGTATCTGTGGTCAATACACCGAATGACACAGGAAGGTCGAACTCAAGCGCTATCTGAGCCAGCCCCTTGTTACACTCGCCTGCAACAAAATCAAAGTGTGGCGTACCACCACGGATCACGGCGCCCAGCGCAATGATACCGTCAAATTTACCACTTGCCGCCACACGACGGGCAGCCAGTGGTAGCTCTACGGCACCGGGTACGCGGACAACGGTAATGTTGTCATCGGCGACCTGACCGAAGCGCTTCAATGTATCCACCGCGCCTTCTAGCAGACTTTCAACCACGAAGCTGTTAAAACGTGAAACCACTATGGCCACTTTGGCGTTTTTCGACTCGATATTACCTTGAACTACGTTCATTTATCTTACCTAAATTAGCTTAACAAACCCGGCACGGGAAAAAAGAGGCGGTATGATACCACAGCCCACCGCGTTGATCCCCATGCAATTTAACTCAAATCGATGAATTCCCTACAGAGTAACTTATTCTGCAATATATTCAGTGACTTCCAACCCGAAACCCGACAGCGAATGGTAACGCTTAGGCGAGCTGAGCAGACGCATGCTGGTCACGCCAACATCGGCGAGGATCTGCGAACCCACGCCCACCTGACGTGAGGTGCCCTGCCACGGCGCCGGTGCGCCAATCTCGCCCTTATCTTCCGCCTCGAACGCCTTAACCTTGGCGATCAGCTCCTCGTTACTCTGCTGATGACCCAGTACCACTAACACGCCGCCCTCATCGGCAATACGCGCCATGGCTTTTTCCAGCGGCCAGCTGCGCTTCTCGTCACGCTCAGAGTGCAGCAGGTCGTTGAAGGTGTTTTGCAGATGCACGCGCACCAAGGCATTAGCCTCTACCTCTCCCTTCACCAACACATAGTGCAGCTGGTTGTCTATCGTGTCGCGGTAGGTGATCATGTCAAACTCGCCGAAACGAGTCGGCAGCTTGCACTTGGCCTCGCGCACCACAGTGGTTTCCTTGGTGTTACGGTATTCGATCAGATCGGCAATAGTGCCTATCTTAAGGCCATGCTTCTCGGCAAACACCTCAAGGTCCGGGCGACGGGCCATGGTGCCATCCTCGTTGAGGATCTCGACAATCACTGCCGATGGCTCATGGCCAGCCAGGCGCGCCAGATCGCAGCCCGCCTCTGTGTGACCTGCGCGTATCAGTACCCCGCCCTCTTGGGCCATCAGTGGGAAGATATGGCCTGGCTGAACAATATCCGAAGGTTTAGCATCGCGGGCCACGGCGGCCTGCACGGTAACGGCCCTGTCATAGGCAGAGATCCCCGTAGTCACCCCTTCTGCCGCCTCGATAGACACGGTGAAGTTGGTGGAGAACTGGGCATTGTTGTTGCTCACCATCAGCGGCAGGTTAAGCTGCTCGCAGCGGGCCTTGGTCATGGTCTGACAGATAAGGCCACGGCCATAGGTGGCCATGAAGTTGATCGCCTCGGGCGTCACCAGGTTAGCGGCCATGATAAGGTCGCCTTCATTCTCTCTATCTTCGTCATCCATCAAGATAACCATCTTACCCAGACGGATATCTTCGATAATCGCTTCTATGCTGTGTAGTGCCATTGTTAGACCTTAAACTGTTAGACCTTGAAATATTCTTATAGTAAGAGTTATTTAATCTGCTATCGACCGGGATTGCCAGTGTCTATCTTAAAAAGCCGGAGCGAGCTAACAGATCCATGGTGACCTTTGATTCTTTCGCTGGATTTTCCTCTGACTGAGAGAAACTCAGCAGGCGCTCTAGGTGCCGGGCGATCAAATCCACCTCGATGTTGACCCTGTCACCCGCCTTGAGATCGATAAGCGTGGTTTCGCTGGCGGTGTGAGGCACTATGGTCAGGCGAAAACGCTCGCCGTCCACCTCGTTTACCGTCAGGCTAACGCCATCTATGGTGATAGAGCCCTTATGGGCGATATAGCGCGCTAAGCCCTTAGGCGGCGTCAACCAGAATTCGATCGCCTTGCCGCGATACTGCCTGTCGTCCACGCTGGCCACGCCGTCGACGTGGCCGCTTACCATATGGCCGCCAAGACGCGTAGTTGGGGTGACTGCCTTCTCCAGGTTGACCTTCTGCCCCACCTGATAATGGGCAAAGCCGGTAAGCGCAACGGTTTCGGCGGAGATATCGGCCACATAACCATCGGCCATCTGCTCGACGACGGTCAGGCACACGCCATTGGTGGCTATGCTGTCACCCAATTTAACGTCACTTAAGTCCAGCTTGCCGCTCGCCACGGTCAGGCGAATATCATCGCCGCGACGCTCAATTTTTCTCAGGCTGCCCACAGCCTCGATGATCCCAGTAAACATGACTAACTACTCTTATCGCTCGGTAAATGATTGTGACTCAATTGAAAGGTAAGGCGTCTGTCGGCGCCGATGCGGCGATCGTCACACAGACGCAGGCCGGGTAACTGTGCCATCTCAGTATAGTCTGGCAGGGCCAGCAGGTTGCGTCCGTGGCAGCCTAAGATCTTGGGCGCCTGATACAACACCAACTCGTCCGCCAGTCCCTGTGCCATGAAGGCGCCGGCCAGGGTCGCCCCGGCCTCCACCATCACACTGTTAACTTGCCCGCCAAGGTATTCGAGCAGCGCCTTTAACGGTACCCGACCATTGGCGCTGGTCAGTTGCAGCTGACTCACCTGCTCGGGCAAGGCTCTGACAACCTCATCGGGATAAGGCTGACAGCTCACCAAGAGCACGGGGGACTTAGTGTCAAACAGCTTAGGCTTAGCGCCAAGACGCGCGCGAGAATCGAGCACGACACGCAGAGGCTGACGAATATCGGCATCCGCTAACTGCTCACTTAAATAACCTAGCTCCCCATGTCGTACATTCAAACTTGGATCGTCGGCCAGTACAGTCTCTATGCCTGTCACTACGGCGTCGAAACGGGCGCGCATGCGCTGCACGTCACGGCGCGCCTCGGGGCCGGTGATCCATTTAGACACGCCATTGGAAAGCGCCGTCTTACCATCCAGGCTGGCGGCCAGCTTGATACTGACCCAGGGCAGCCCGGTGCGCATCCGCTTCATAAACCCAGGGTTGAGGGCAGCGGCCTCTTCTTGCTGCAGGCCGACCTCGACGCGAATACCAGCGTCCTCAAGCATCTTGATACCCCGGCCTGACACCTGAGGGTTTGGATCGGTAACCGCGACCACGACGCGGGAAACCTGCGCCTTAATCAGTCCCTCGGCGCAGGGGGGCGTGCGGCCATAATGGCTACAGGGCTCCAGAGTCACGTAGGCAGTGGCGCCTTTGGCGTTATCGCCCGCCATACGCAGGGCATGCACCTCGGCATGGGGGCCACCGGCGGCGATATGATAGCCCTCGCCCACAAGGGTCTCCCCCTGGACGAGCACGCAGCCGACATTCGGATTGGGACGGGTGGTGTACTGGCCCTTGCGGGCCAACTGGATGGCGCGCGCCATCATCTGAGAATCAAATTTGGACCAGGCCATGTCTGGATCGCCATCTCTTGAGAAGAATTGGGGAAGCCCCGCTACGCATAATCTAAGACTTGCCCGGTTTGCTCTTATCGTTTTGCAACTTGGCAATCGCCTCGCCGAACTCGGAGACATCTTCGAAGGCGCGGTACACGGAGGCGAAGCGGATATAGGCCACCTTGTCGAGATTGACCAGGTGATCCATCATCAGATTACCTATCATCTTAGAGGTGACCTCGCGCTCGCCCGTGGCCCTTAGGGTAGATTTTATCTTGCTGAGCGCCTGCTCTATCTCGTCCATCGACACGGGGCGCTTCTCGACCGCTCTGAGCATGCCGCCACGCAGCTTGTCTTCATCGAAGGGTTGGCGGCTGCCATCTTGTTTCACCACTCTGGGCATCACCAGCTCGGCGCCTTCGAAGGTGGTAAATCTCTCGTGACAAAGCAGACACTCGCGACGACGACGCACCTGATGGCCATCGGCCACCAGACGAGAATCAATCACCTTAGTGTCGGTTGCGCTGCAAAACGGACAATGCATTGAGCCTCCAGCATATGCTAATCGGTATCTTGGGGAGCTTTCCCTTGAAATAGATACAAAAATGGCCGCTACCAATATTAACATCAGTAGCGGCCATCGGAGTTTACCCGATTTAACCCTTAAGGTTAACCGTAAACAGGGTACTTAGCGCACAATTCAAGCACCTGGTTCTTCACGCGCTCGATAGTGCCTTCGTTGCTGATGTCATCGAGAATGTCACAGATCCAGTTAGTCAACTCAACCGCTTCAGCTTCTTTAAAGCCGCGACGCGTGATGGCTGGCGAACCGATACGCAGACCCGAGGTCACGAAAGGTGAGCGTGGATCGTTAGGCACTGAGTTCTTGTTTACCGTGATGTTGGCACGACCCAGGGCCGCATCGGCATCTTTACCCGTGATATCTTTAGCGATCAGATCCAGCAGGAACAGGTGGTTTTCTGTGCCGCCAGATACCACATCGAAACCACGCTTGATGAAGGTGTTAGCCATCGCCTTAGCGTTAACCACAACCTGCTGTTGGTAAGCCTTGAACTCAGGAGACAAGGCTTCCTTGAAGGCCACCGCCTTACCGGCGATAACGTGCATCAATGGGCCACCCTGACCACCTGGGAATACCGCCGAGTTCAGCTTCTTGTACAGGTCTTCGTCGTTTGCCGCAGACAGAATGATACCGCCGCGAGGACCGGCTAGGGTCTTGTGAGTCGTCGAAGTCACCACGTGTGCGTGTGGCACTGGGTTAGGATAGACACCGGCGGCGATAAGGCCTGCAACGTGAGCCATGTCAACAAACAGGTAAGCACCAATCTTGTCGGCAATCTCACGCATGCGCGCCCAGTCGACGATACCAGAGTAAGCAGAGAAACCACCGATCATCATCTTAGGCTTGTGCTCAACGGCCAGACGCTCCATCTCGTCGTAGTCGATCTTGCCAGACTCGTCGATGCCGTAAGGCACTATGTTGTACAGCTTGCCGGAGAAGTTTACTGGTGAGCCGTGAGTCAGGTGACCACCGTGAGCCAGGTTCATACCCAGTACGGTATCGCCTGGTTGCAATAGCGCCATGTAAACTGCGCTGTTAGCCTGTGAGCCAGAGTGAGGCTGAACGTTAGCATAGGTCGCACCGAACAGTTCTTTGGCGCGCTCGATAGCTAGGTTTTCGACGATATCGACATGCTCACAACCACCGTAGTAACGCTTGCCAGGATAACCTTCGGCGTACTTGTTCGTCAGCTGAGAACCTTGAGCCTCCATCACGCGAGGAGAGGTATAGTTTTCCGAGGCGATAAGCTCGATGTGCTCTTCTTGACGACGAGTCTCTTCCTGGATCGCTTCAAACAGTTGCGGATCAAAGTCGGCGATGTTCATCTCTTTTTTCAGCATTGGTCACTCCAGCTGTAAAGTCTTATTAAGGTAGGGTTGCGCGGTATTCTACAGTGCATTCGATCACAATCCCAGCATTTGCGACATGAAATTAGTTGCGATTCAAGCTGAGAAATGTTCATCAAAATGCCCCTTACAACAAAAGTCGGGCGATTAAGCCCTGTTTTGCCAAGACTCCTTTTTTGCAAGGGACAAAATGGCTGGTTTACAGCCTTTTGAACGAAAACACTGTTTTATTAATCCAACAAAAATGACGGCGCCGGGCCGTCATTTTGCATTAGTAAAGGTAATCAGTAAGGTGATCAGTAATGGTATTCGAGTTGCAGCCAACTACGCTGCTCCGTGTCGTCGAGGCGACTATAGATGCCAGGGTTGTCGATACCGTGAATTTCGCCGCTGCGATCGATCCGCTCATGGTGCAGACTCAGGGTCAAATCGTCGCTAACGTCGTAGCTGAGATAGATCTCATACCTGTCTCTCGCGTCATCAAAATCCAGATCGCTGTTGTTGGGATTCCACAGCGGCGTGCGCTCATTCTCCCTGTCGTTGATCGAGGTCCAGCGCTGAGACTTAAGGCGCATGCCCAGCAAGAGGTTGCGGTAACTGGCCTCCAGCGACAGATTAAAGGTGTGGCCCCAGGCGTAACCATACTCTCCCTCCCAAAGCACTGATTTAGTGCCCCAGAAATGCCGCCCCTGAGACAGATAATCTTTGGTCGCGAACGGCTTCACCATGGCAAAGTCACCAAAGAGATCGCTGCGCAGATCGATATTGATATCTTGAGTCGACCAGTTGGCCCCAAACGACAGGCCGAGTAGATTGACCACGGCGTAGAAATCTTCATCCAGCTCCAGCCCCAGGCTGGTATATTCCATGCCCGTCGATGGGCCGACATAGAAGCTGTGAGACCAGTCGCTGGCCAGTCCCCCGCCTTTATGTTTGCGGCCGTAGCTGCCCAGCAAGAGTTGCGTGGCCATCTGCCACTCCTCCACCCCCTCTTGAGAGAGGGCCGTCTCCATCATCATCTCAACCCGGCTCGGGGTACCGCTCAGGGAATCATACTTTCCTTCGCGGCTGTCGATAGCGGCGCGCATCCCCAGCATCACCATGGTGCTGCTGACGTCCGCCTCGTCCTTGCTGGCATAGCGCACGCCGGTATAGACGGAGAAGCTGTCTTTGGCCTGGCTGCGATCGAACCTGTTAGGGCTCGGGTAGCCAAACCAGCCCCGCACCGCCCGCGAGGGGTTAAACAGGTAGCTCAGGCCGGCAGGCAGCCAGCCCTCTTTGGCGGCCAGCATCTCGGTAAACTGATACAGGCTCTCCCCGAGAACTGCGCCGCCCCAGGTGGTGACTATCTGATCGTTGATGCTCACCACTTCCTTATACTCGGCAAACACCTCCCAGATGGTAGAGGCGGCAAAGGTGGCCAGGGTCGACTCGTAATAGTTAAAACCATGGTTACGAAACGCCTGATAGTAGAGGGCGCCGGCGTAGGCATGGCCCCAGTTCATGCCGATATCGTTATCATCATATTTCCACGACGCACCTGTGGTCAGCCTGTCGTAGAAAAACTCGGCCGCATTGCCATCGATTTCATAATCGAAATCGTCTTCCATGGCTTCCGAGCCCGTCTTATAAAGCAGCTCACCCAGCACCAGCACGGTAGAGATCTCCAGCGTGGCTCCCCACCAGTCCTTCTCGCTAAGGGCTTCTTTTTCTTCACTAAGGACACCTTTTTCGCTAAGGGCTTCTTTCTCTACAGAGGCATCTCCCTCACTGGCCAGCGCCGCCGAGTAAGTCACGGGGCGATCTGTCTGTGCCACTAAAGGCAATGTCTCAACGACTTGCGGCTGAGTATCGGCTAGCGTAGGGGCTGACAATAGTAGGCTCATGCCGCCAAACAGGGAGGCGGCAAAAAATGGGGGGGTGGCGTTCAAGATCGATCCCTTATCTTTGTGGTTATTTTTGTCGTTATTTTTATTGGTGCCCAGGCATCACCTAACAGGCGGCCAGCCTAGGTTGCGCAGATGTTAACAATTTTTACACTGGGTCACAAAACAAAAACGCCTCACTATGGGAAGGATGATAATGCGAGCTAAAATCTGCCACCGAAAATCCGATTTAAGTTCTAGGGCGATTACAGTAGAATTGCCCCCATTGTTTCGTCAGTGAGTAAACTTTTTTATGGCTCAGTTTGTATACAGCATGCTACGCGTGGGCAAGATAGTCCCGCCGAAGAAGCAGATCCTCAAAGATATTTCCTTAAGCTTTTTTCCCGGCGCCAAGATTGGCGTATTGGGTCTCAACGGTTCGGGTAAGTCTACCCTGCTGCGCATCATGGCCGGCATCGATACCGAGATCGAGGGTGAAGCGCGTCCAATGCAGGATCTTAAGATAGGTTACCTGCCCCAGGAGCCTAAGCTAGATCCCCAACAAACCGTGCGTGAAGCGATCGAAGAAGCGGTGAGTGAGGCCAAGAACGCCCTGACCCGTCTCGACGAGGTTTATGCCCTTTATGCCGAGCCAGATGCCGATTTCGACGCCCTTGCCAAGGAGCAAGGCGAGCTGGAAGCCATCATCCAGGCCCAGGATGCCCACAACCTGGACAACATTCTCGAACGCGCCGCTAACGCGCTGCGTCTGCCAGATTGGGATGAGAAGATTGAGGTGCTATCAGGTGGTGAGCGTCGCCGTGTGGCTATCTGTCGTCTGCTACTTGAAAAGCCAGATATGTTGCTACTGGACGAACCGACCAACCACTTGGACGCCGAGTCTGTCGCCTGGCTTGAACGCTTCCTGCAGGAATACACAGGCACAGTAGTGGCCATTACCCACGATAGATACTTCCTCGACAATGCCGCCGGTTGGATCTTAGAACTCGACCGTGGCGAGGGTATTCCTTGGGAAGGCAACTACTCTTCATGGCTAGAGCAGAAAGACGCCCGTCTGCAACAAGAATCGGCCGCCGAGAGCGCTCGCCAGAAGACCATTGCCAAGGAACTCGAATGGGTTCGTCAAGGTGCCAAGGGCCGTCAGTCAAAGGGCAAGGCCCGTATGGCACGCTTCGAAGAGCTGAACACCAACGACTACCAGAAACGTAACGAGACCAACGAGCTGTTTATTCCGCCAGGGCCACGTCTTGGTGACAAGGTGATCGAGGTCAACAACCTGACCAAGTCTTATGGCGATCGGGTACTTATCGACAACCTGAGCTTCAGCGTACCTAAAGGCGCTATCGTCGGTATTATCGGTGCAAACGGTGCCGGTAAGTCGACCCTGTTTAAGATGATCAGCGGCGCCGAGCAGCCAGACAGCGGCAGCATTGAAGTGGGTGATACGGTACAGATCGCCTCGGTGGAACAGTTCCGCGATGCCATGAACGACAAGGCGACCGTATGGGAGGAGATCTCCGGCGGTCAGGATATCATGCGTATCAACAACACTGAGATCCCGAGCCGCGCCTATGTGGGCCGCTTCAACTTCCGCGGCGGCGATCAGCAGAAGATCATCGGCACCCTTTCGGGCGGTGAGCGCAACCGTGTGCATCTAGCCAAGCTGCTCCAAGCTGGCGGCAACGTGCTGCTCCTCGATGAGCCCACCAACGATCTCGACGTCGAAACCCTGCGTGCACTGGAAGAAGCCCTGCTGGAATTCCCAGGCTGTGCCATGGTGATCTCGCACGACCGTTGGTTCCTCGACAGAATCGCCACCCATATCCTGGACTACCGCGACGAGGGTCAGGTGAACTTCTACGAAGGTAACTACACCGAATATTCGACCTGGCTAAAAGAGACCCTGGGCACAGATGTGATTGAGCCGCATCGTCTCAAGTACAAGCGCATCAGCTAATCGGCGACGATTGCGGTTTATATGCCGCATTACAATTTGTGTAAGTCGAACAAAAACGGAGGCAAAAGCCTCCGTTTTTTATTTGCTCAGCCACCCAATTCTGGCCCCTTCCCCAGCCTCTCGATAGCGGATTCATCATGCATTTCGCACAACTAAGCCAATAAAGGCCGCCATTAGTTCAAATTAAGATACAAACAAGTACAGATAACCGCGTTTATCGCACACCAATCTCCCTATACTCTGTCGCATCCAGTCACGGCACCATGCGCCGCGATCTAACCCTCTTTATTTCCATGACAGCAGGTAACATCATGATGAAAAACCTTAAACAGCGACTCCTGACGCGTCTTCTCGCACCGACATTGCTACTCATTGGCCTAAATAGCCAGGCCGCCCCTCTGGAGGTCAGTCAATTTAATCCGGGGGCGAGCAGTATCTTTGCCGTCTCATCCAGTCTTATCAGCGGCGAAAATGAGGTGATGCTGATCGATGCCCAGTTTCAAAACAAGGATGCTCTGTCCCTGGTCGAGCTGATCAAGGCCAGCGGTAAGCATCTTAGCCAGATCTATATCAGCCATAGCGATCCTGACTTCTATTTTGGGCTGGCAACCCTTCGCCAGCACTTCCCCCAGGTGAAGATAGTCTCTACACCGGCGACTCGACAGGCGATTGCCGCCTCCATGGAAGGAAAACTGGCCTACTGGGGACCCATACTCAAAGATGATGCTCCCAAGGCGCTGATCTTGCCCGAGGCCGTCACCTCAGACACCTTAAGCCTCGAAGGCGAGGAGATCATCATCAAAGGCTTTGACGGCCCAGATGCCAAACATACCTATCTCTGGGTGCCATCGGCCAAAACCATTACCGGTGGAGTACAGGTATTTGAGAATATGCATGTCTGGATGGCAGACAGCCAGACTCAGGAGGAGCGACAAGTGTGGCGCGACCAACTCAAACAGATGCAGGCCCTCAATCCCGTCAAGGTGATCCCAGGCCACTACGCCGGCGAGGCCACATTCGACAGCAACGCCGTCCAGGCCACCCTGGACTATATCACGGCGTTTGAAATTGCAGCGGCAACCGCCAAGGATGCGGCCGAGCTCGCGCAGAAGTTACAAAGCCTTTATCCCGGCTATCAGCCTGATGCCGTGCTGGAGATCAGTACCAAGGTGATCATGGGAGAGATGCGCTGGCCCATGTAGACAGCCCGTGACATAAGCCTTTGACAGAATGACATAAGCCTTGACTCGCAGGCCGCGCGCTACTCCCCTACTATCCTGTAGCGCGCTGCCTGTGCTGCACTAGAATCAGGCCGATAGAGAGCTAAAGAACAGACAAGGCCTTCTCGAAATAACTTTCTCTAACTAACCATCTCGAAATGACCTTGACTTGAAAATCTGTTGGCTTGAAAAATATTCAACTTCCCCGCAACTGCTCTTCACTCTCCATTGGTGATAACATGAGTGCAAAGCTCAAGTATCACTAAAATAATAAGAGAGTTACTCTTGAAAAGAACCATTTTCGCCTTGTATGGCGCAACGCTTCTCACTTTCGCCACGCAAGCCTCGGCTGACACACCAAATCAGCAAGCGTCTGTTGCTACCCTCAACGACGGCCCCTATCTGTTTGGCAGCAACAGCGAACCGCAAAATGCCCAGTGGATCTGTGCCGGTAAACTGAAACAAACTGCCGTTGCAAACAAGCGCCTCACCAGGCCCAATCATTGCGGCGAGCTCCCCGAGCCCATGCTCAATCCGCAGGCCACCGAAGTACTGGCCGACAGCTATCAGGGCGTCGATAAGATAGTGGCGCTCAGCGATGTCCATGGCCAGTATGAGGTACTGATCAAGCTGCTGCGCAGCAACAAGATCATCGATCAGGATAACAACTGGGCCTTCGGCAAGGGCCATATGGTGATGACGGGTGACATGTTTGACCGTGGCCCTCAGGTCAACGAAGTACTCTGGTTCATGTATCGACTCGACAGACAGGCCAAAGCCGCCGGTGGCCAGCTACATCTGCTGATGGGAAATCATGAGCAGATGGTGATGCGCGGCGATCTACGCTACGTCAATGACAAGTATCAGACGGCCAGTACCCTGCTTAATCGCCAATATCAGGAGCTCTATGGCAAAGACAGCGAACTCGGCCAATGGCTACGCAGCAAGCACACTATCGTTAAGATAAACGATACCCTCTTTCTCCATGGTGGCATCAGCCAGGAGTGGGTCGACCGAGAGCTGACACTGGACAGAGCCAACCGTCTCTACCGAGAAAATATCGACAAGACTAAGCCCGAATTAAAACAGGATGAGTTGCTTAACTTTCTCTTCTTCGGTAACGGCCCCACCTGGTATCGCGGCTACTTTAAGCCCGACTTCGATACCCAGGAACTGGCCAATATCCTGAATTACTTCAAAGTCAAACGCATCGTTGTGGGCCACACCTCACAGACTCGGGTGCTTGGGCTGTTCGACAACCAGGTGATTGCCGTCGACAGCAGCATCAAGCTGGGGCAATCTGGCGAGCTACTCCTCATAGAGAAAGACAAGCTTATCCGCGGTCAGTTTGACGGCGCGCAGACGCCACTTTGAGCCAGCTAAGCTCAGCCTAAGCGCAGGCTCGACTCAGTCTGGCGTTCCTTCTATCGAAGACGTGGCGATGGCCAAAAATAAAGCCATCGCCACGTCTAAGCCTCTAAGCCTCTAAGCCTCTAAGCCTCTAAGCCTCTAAGCCCAATATCTAATACCTAAAATCTGAAACCCAAAGCTCCCCTGGATCCGACACAATCTAGCGGTCTAAATCGACTCAAGAACGTAATGAGGACCTCGCAATTCAAGCCAAGTCCCCTGCTCATTATATTTACCTCCCATCTCCCTGGATAACGAGTCTAATGCGGCGCTTTGGATTAAAAATGTGACTCAATGCCACAGGATTAAACTTGAGAATGAAATTGACTCTCATTAACATTAACCTCAAGCCTGATTCTTCTACCCTGCCACTCGCATCTTTCAGAATGGCGCCATAACAAAAGGTATTCATCTAATGCGTCGTCTCCTATGGAAATGGCACGGCTGGCTCGGACTCCTCGCCGCCGCGCCGCTATTTATCATCACCATGACCGGCAGTATCTTGGTGTTTAAGAGCGAACTCGAACACCTGTTGATGCCTGAGAAGGTGCTCGCCGCCGATGATAGCCGCCAGAGCTTTACCCAGCTCCTGAAAGCGGCAGACCAGGCCTTGCCACAACATGAAATCCTTGGCTGGCAGTTTGCGGCTCGCGCCGGCGAGGCAGACAAGCTCTATGTGGCCAAGCAGGGTACCTACGACTGGCAGATCCTGTTTGTCGACCCAAGCCAAGGCAACTTACTAAGCCAGCCCGTCGGCCTGAGTCACTACCTGCTGGATTGGCTGCTGGAGCTGCACTACACCTTACTGGCAGATCACCTGGGGCTCGCCGTTACCGCATTAATATCTGTCTTGCTGATATTG
This sequence comes from Shewanella sp. Isolate7, assembly GCF_022398425.1. Classification (NCBI taxonomy): domain Bacteria; kingdom Pseudomonadati; phylum Pseudomonadota; class Gammaproteobacteria; order Alteromonadales; family Shewanellaceae; genus Shewanella; species Shewanella sp. Isolate7. Next base: position 15,089 of record NZ_JAKEVJ010000012.1, read on the forward strand.
CTTTCGTTATCTGGATTTATCCTACATCGTCAGTTCTGGCGAACCTTCTTCACCCTAAGATGGGGTAAGAGTCTGCGACTCATTCTCAGCGACAGCCACAAGATGATGGGGATAGTCGGCGCACCGCTGTTTCTAATCCTTGGCTTTACCGGCGCCTGGTGGAACATAGCGCACATCTTAGAAGAGTGGGATGAGATAGATCCTAAAACACTCGCCATCACCCAGAGCTACTACAACAAGCAGCTGGATTTCAATGCGCTATTGACTCAGGCAAATCAAGTTATCCCGGGCTTCGAAGCCCATTATGTACGCTTTCCCGACAAGAGTTATCCCGGCATCCACCTGTTTGGCGCCGCAAGAGACAGCGGAGCTCTTCGCAGCGACTATGGTTCTATTGTCAGTTTCGATGATAAAGCGGGTCGCCTCACCGCCAGCGAGGATGCCACTCAGGCCGATGCACTTTACCAATTCGTCGACAGCTTTCGTCCACTGCATTACGGCCATTTCGGCGGATTAGTCAGCAAAATCATCTGGTGTGTGGTGGGCTTTTTCCCGAGCCTGATGGCCCTCTCCGGTTATTTAATGTGGCAGATCCGGCGCAAACCACAAACAAGGCGCCGCACGTTGCCAACACAATGCAAGACCTCGAAGGAGCAGGTATTGGCCCGATAGGATAAAAAAGGCCGGGTGATCACCCGGCCTCTTGATAAGGATTCGATAACGTTTAGCCTTCCATGGGCCAATTATGCTCTAGCATGCGTCCCTGGCTGGTGCTAAATGCTTCCTCTTTTTTGACACACTCATAGACACGTTTCACTAGCATGGGCTTACCGTCTGTGTGGGGCAAGGCGGGCAACTGACTGCCGAGGAGCTGCTTCTTATACTTTGACGCCTTGCTGGGCTGCCAGGAGAAACGCACCAGCACCTGCCCCTTATTGGTGTCGATGAAGCACTTGTAGTCTTCACGGGGCTCCGCCTGTAGCGGCCCAGTCATCGCACAACCGGCGAGTAGCACCAGCAAAGTTAATTTATTCACGCTAATTCTCTCACTTATTGATTTAATCATCTCACCACTCAGCATCACTTATTCCTGAATACCATCAACTACTCGCTATAGTAGTAGAGCTTTTTGGCGCGCAGACGACCACCTATACAGCGGTTATTCCCGGCTGGGCATTCGTCGTCGGGGTTAACCTTCTCCATCTCCTCGGCGGCATTACCTATGCCAATAAGATACATATAGGCGTCACCATCCTTTCCTTGGCCGCCTTTATTGTCGGCGGGGATCACCAGCTGAGGCGTGTCTAGCACCAAGTTACCCGCTTCGAGTACGGTCGACTTATAGGTACTAGTACCATACTGAAGGTTAAAACTTCTTAAATATCCCTTACCTGAACTCAAACACTGATTAGTTGCCGTCGAATTACCAGGAACGAACGTCGTAAACAGCACCTTCCCAGCAATAATGGTCGCCGATGACAGGTTCTTCTCACCATCCTCGGGAAACTTGAAATACCAACCCAGTTTCTTACCGATAGCCAGCTTATCGGGCGTGATCTCCGCTCTCGACTTGGTATTTTCATAGAGATCGCCGATGGTCAAAGCCGCTGGCGCCTTAGGCCTGCCTGTACCGCCAAAGGTCTGAGTCACCACATTTCGGTCTTGCAGGACGAAGAGGATATCCTCTCGGGAAGTATCCGACGGCGCCGCCCTGTGACCACTGCCCACCACCACGGCATCGTAAGGCACATTCTGACTGGTGGTCACCCTTGTGGTCTTGCCATTGACCGTATGATCAACCACAGAGACGTTATTAATCAGGGTCTGTGCCACAGCAGGGGCCGAGTAGAAGCGACGATTCTGCAGCAGCGACTTGCCACCCAGATCGGCAAACTTAAAGGCCGACCAGCTGCTCTTATCCGCCCTAGGCATATCCATGCGCCAGACGCTACCGCCAGTATCGACGGCATAGATACGGTCAGTATTGCCATCACCATCGGCATCGAGTACCGCCACACCGCTGGGAATACTGTCCTGAATTCCTGGCAGGGCAGTGCCGCCACCTACGCCAAACTGATGGATGAGTTTGCCGGTATCGGCATCGACGATGAATACACCGCGCCCCTTATTGTCCGCGGTGCCGACATTCTTACTATCCTTACCTGCCGGCGAGTAACCGGCGCCGAAGATGAGCACCGGCTTGTCGGTACCACTGGCGCTGCGAATCGTGGTCACCACAGGCGTCGACCAGGATTGTCCCAGCTCACTTAGGCCCGGAGAGCTGGCATCGATACGCCACTTGAAGGTTGGTGAATCGGGATTACTGATATCCAGGGCATAGTAGCTGTCACCACCACGACGCATGCCGAAATAAAGCCAGGCTTTTTCTACGCCTGAGGCGCCATTTTTCACATAGGCCACTGGAGAACCGTCGGCACCATAGACTGAGTGCACGCCCGTCGGCACATTGTTTCTTAGTGTTTGGATATTAGGCAGCACTTCATAAGGCATGAAGGCCCAGCTCTCGCTAACCTCATTGGCAGTGGTGTCATCCTTGAACATATGCATGAAACCATGGTTGGTGCCCACCAAGATACGGATATCCGGGCTGGACTTACTGCCGAAGTTCAATGCCAGAGGCTTAGAGTGCAGGGCATCACCCATGATGTCACTGCGCCAATTCTTGTTGGGATTGGCAATGCTAGACTGATTCTTCTCGTTGTCCACATCCAGTCCCTTGGCCCAGTCGAAGAGCTCCTTGAGCTGACTCTTATCCACCCCCATGAAATTGGCTAGCTTCTCCTTGCCGCCTGCCTTGCTGGCTGCCGCCGATAGGCTCAGCTTGTCCATGCCGCCCCCCAGATTGCTATACAGGGTTCGGCTATCGGCACCCTGCATAGCCGACAGCACGCCGCCCTTGCGCACATCGTTACCATCTCCACAGAGGTTCTTGGGCGTCCAGTAGGAACAAGCATCGTCCTTGATATTGCCGTCACCACCTATGGCTAACTTACCCTCAGCATCTAATACCTTGCCTTCGGAGTCGACTCTGAACTTCTTGATATTGCCTGTCCAGCGCGGCCCCCTGTCCGGCAGAAACATGGAGTAATAGGCATAATTAAAGGTCTGGGTGCGGTTAAAGTTGTTACTGGCCACAGAAGGCGAGGTAAAACTTGCGCTGTTGGCCAACACCTCGTTCACCGCCTGCTGAATCGAACCCTGCAGCTTAGTCGCGTCGGTGGCATCGAAATAACTTCCGCCCCCCTTGCTTGCCACCTTCTTCAGCAGGTCTTCGGCCTTCTTCGCCCCCTCACTGAAGCCAATGGTGTGGGTGATCACATGTTGCTCCCCATCCAGGTTAGGGTTCACGTCTTTGCGATACATCCAACTCGACAGCGCGCTCATGTAGCTGGTGCTGTGTTTGTCGACGCCGCCTGTCAAATCATTTACCGCTTTATCGGCGGCGCTGTCCAGCGTCGGTTCACCATCAGTGATGAAGACGATATAGGCATTGTTCTGACATTTTTTAAAGGGCGATTGATAGAGCTTCTTATCTGTTTTATTGAGTGCACCTTGATCTAAACCGTCATTTTTATTGGCTTTATAAGTTACCCATCGACCCCATGATTTATAGGTGTAATTTTTGTCATCATCGCCAAAGAGCACAGGCGCGCCGGCAAAGTAACGGTAGGCCTCGTAGAGGGTTTCACACAGGGGGGTATTCCAGCCATACTCAATATCTTTAACCCCTTCAAGCAAAGTCTTTTTTTGCCCTGGAGAGAGGGTCTGAATCGCCTTGATGATACGGCCGCCGTTACGACCATTATCCAAGGTATCGTCCGGACCATTCATGTTGAAGATTGCCAGGCCAAAGTCCACCCCTGGGGTGGTTAGGACGACGTTCTTAATCGCATCTTTAGCTAAGGCTAAGCGAGTCTTATCTTCTTGTTTCTTATTGGCATTATGATGCCAGCGAAGGTAATCCTCGGTATACACGGTGAGCACCCGCCCGGTACCAAAGCCAGTAAGCTGCGCCTGCTCCTTGGCGGTCTTCTTGATGCTATCACTCGAACTACTGCTGACATTGTTATACATGATAGGCGTGGTGGGAGACCCCAAACTATCGACAGGCAAGCCAGACATGAGGCCCTTGGCGTTAAGATAAGTGCCTTCTTGAATGTCTTCGTAACAATCCACCGCCTTGGCATTCAGGCCGTTGTTGTCACCAAACTCGCGCCAGGCACCATTGGCGCCACTATAGGTATACTTGCGAAAGAAACCGGTAAATACACCATAGTCGTTAAGAAATTCCCATGAACTCGCGCAGCTGTTGATGTCGCCCGAGAATTTGCGGCGCTCGTTGGGGTCATCGGGATTGGGTAGCTTATTCTTCCCCTGATCGCCCTTCACGTAATAGAGCATCCCAGATGTAGCGTTATTGGAACCGGAACCTCCGCCGGCACCTGGGCTATAAGGCACATCCACATCATAGACTGTGGTGCCCATACTGCCTGAGTTATCGAAGATGAGCAGGATCTGTGGCCTGGCGCCCGTTCGGGCACTCGCCTCATAGACATATAACTCGGTATCGTCGGCCCACAAAGAAGCCGAGAGAAGACTCATGATGGCAGTCAACAGCGCGACAAGGGGTTTAACAAGCTCTCCCTTTCGCTGCATGATGATATTTGCCAGAGCAGACTGACCAGCGCGCAAAATATCCATTTCACTAAACCTATTACTTCAAATTCTTTTTAATTTTTTAAATGACCCCTTATCCCACTTTCATGGCTCACTACCTAAACCCGCTATAGCTAGAGGCTATCAACCAAAGACAGACTTTCAGGCAGCAAAACACTAGCCGTAAGCATGAATTCAGCCACCTAGGATGAGACAAAAGTGCGATAGAAAGCGGATTTAACACCCCATGGATATAAAATGCAACATTTTTAACCAAAATGAATCATGCAAACAGGAGGATTATCGAAGTTTGACTGAATAACAGACTTAGGTAACAACTGCGCTATTTTATTGACACTGGAATGACCAGTACAATTTACAACCAACTTAAGACTAAAGCAAAAACTCAAAACAAATATAACCAACTAAATAATAAACGATTAACCTCTTAATGATGAGGAGGTTTTAAACAGATAGGCAAAGTATAAAAAGATAAGTATAACCGTCGTATAAATGACACTCACTCTATCATGCCACTTAAGGTGAATATTTAGTCACTCTAGAACAAAAAATATTCAGTTGTTATTTAAGATGTAAATTTTTCAACTTAATGGCTATTTAGGCCAAACATAGAAACATGAAATTAATCTAATGAATTGTTTGGGATAATCATCTTTTATGACAATCATCTTTAAGACAACAAACTTAGAGGCTATCATCGATGTGAAATAATAAGTAATAGATAATCGAATTGGCCCCCAATTTTGTCGGCAATTATTCAGCCCCATTTTTAAATTTGCTCTTCCTAACTAATACGTTTTAAGAAAACTCATAGCACTTGAGGAAAACAAGTTAACAAGCCAAGAGTCGGCAGCTTATAGGGTCAACCGGCTCAACATCGACCTCGACAGCATTGGCACAGAGACAAGTTCTCTGTGACAGGCATTTTACGTTTACCCGCTAAGGTTCAGATGAAGCGCAGTGAAGTTCTTCCCCCTGTCTTCCCCCTATTTCAAATACACAGGGGCAAGACAGGGGCGTCACCTTTTACTAAGTCACTGAGTCGTCTAGCCAACTATTCACTAATGCATCCTGTCACCTAGTCGAACATCCAGCCACTCAGGCGCCGCTTGCCTGCTGTTTGGCGATAGCATGCTCTAACTGTTCGGCCACAAAGCCGGGCGATCGGGTACGACCGGAGATCAGCTGATACATGGCGGGTATCACCAGTAGGGTCACCAGGGTCGCAAATGCCATGCCGAAGAACACCACAGTGCCCACGGCGATTCGGCTCTCGGAACCGGCACCGCTCGATAAAATCAGGGGCACGGCCCCCACCAAGGTAGTAAAGGCCGTCATCAGGATCGGACGCAAGCGGCGCGCCGAGGCGTCCAATATCGCACGCTCCAATGAGGCCCCCCTATCCCTGAGCTGGTTGGCAAACTCGACGATCAGGATGGCATTCTTGGTCACCATGCCGATCAACATGATCATCCCTATCTGGCTGTAGATGTTGAGCCCGACGCCCATCAGATAGAGACCCATGAAGCCACCGAAGATCCCCATGGGCACAGTCAACATCACCACCAGAGGGTTGATAAAGCTCTCGAACTGTGCCGCCAGCACTAGGTAGGCCACCAGCAACGCCAGGGCAAAGACCATCATGACGCTACTCTGGTTTTCCTTAAAATCCTTGGACTCACCCGTGTAGCCAATACTGATATCGCCGGGCAAGATCTCAATCGCCTTGGCGTCGAGAAAATCCAGCGCCTCGCCTAAGGTGTAGCCCTCTCCAAGATTGGCCTTGAGGGTGATCGACTTCTGCTTATTGGTATGACTCAGCTTATGCGCCGAGGCCACCTCCTCGATATGGGTAATGGCATCTAAGGTGATCAGTTCGCCGTTAGCGGCGCGCATGTAGATCTGACTCAGATCCGCCATGCTGTTGAAGCTCTCCTCCTTTCCCCTCAGATACACGTCGTACTCCTCTCCTCGCTCGATAAAGCTGGTTTCGCTGCGGCCCCCAAGCATCACCTCCAGCGTCTGAGAGACCTGGGCGACGCTGATCCCCAGCTCGGCGGCGCGCTGCCTGTCCACAATCACCACCAACTCAGGCGTGGTTTCGGCATAGTCGAGGTCCGCGCCGGTCACCATGGGCGAAACATCGGCAATCGCCTTAAGCTCGCTGGCCCACTTAAACAGCTCATCATAGTCGCTGCCCCCCAACACAAATTGTACAGGCTCACTAGACTGCCCCCTAAAGCCGGGTAGCATGGGCCGCACCATCACATCCGGGATACCCTTAAGCGCCTTAGCCACTATGCCCAATGCCTGCTGCGCATTGATGTCACGCGCCTGCCAATCTTCCAACTGCATGATCACAAAGCCGGTTTGATCGCCGGCGCGTCCGCCGAATGCCGGCGCCTGCACGCTGAAGGACTTGATCACTCCCTGGCTCAGCAGTGGCATCAGTCGCTGCTCGACGATATCCATGTTGCCCGTCATCCGGTTATAGCTGGTGCCCTCGGCGCCCTTCACGAAGGCGAAGATCACCCCCCTGTCTTCCTGAGGGACCAGCTGCGCCGGTACCAGCTTCATCAACAGACCGCTACCAAAAACACAGGCGATGATCACCACAGGTGCACCCAGGCGATAACGCACCGCCCAGACCAGACAGCGACGATAGACGGCCTCAAGTCTTGAGAATCCTGCGTCCATCAGACGGTTAAGGGCATTAGCCTCATGCTTACGCGTGAGCAGCTTGCTGCCGAGCACTGGGGTCAGGGTGAGCGCGATCACCGATGAGAAAATCACCGCCATGGCGAGCATCACGGCAAACTCGGTAAACAGACGTCCCACCATGCCGTCCATGAAGGAGATTGGCAGAAACACCATCACCAACACGGCGGTGGTCGCCACCACGGCAAAGCCCACCTCTCGGGTGCCTTTATAGGCCGCCAGAATAGGCGGCTCTCCTCGCTCGATATGATGAAAGATGTTCTCGACCACCACTATGGCATCATCCACCACCAGGCCGATGGCTAAGATAAGCGCCATCAGGGTGAGCAGGTTGATGGAGTAGCCGAGGTAGTTGGCGGCGATGAAGGCCGAGATCAAAGAAACCGGCACTGTCACCGCCGGGATCAGCGTCGCCCTCGCCTGACCGATAAACAGGTAGAGCACCAGCACCACCAGGGCACCGGTGATATAGAGGGTGTTGTACACCTCGCCGATCGACTGGTCGATAAACACGGTCGAGTCATAATCCACCGACAGTTGTGTCCCCTCGGGCAGAAACTTCTGCAACTTATCCACCTCCTGATGCACCCGCTGCGCCACCTGCAGCGGGTTAGCGTCGGACTGTGCCACGATACCCAGGCTCAGGTTAGGCACACCGTCACTCTTGAAGGTAGAGTTCTCATTCTCGGCGCCGATAAATACCTTGGCGACATCCTTAAGATAGATGGGACTGCCGTCGCTGGCGCTGCGCACCACCAGATAGTCGAAGTCTTCGGGATGCAGATAGAGTCTGGCGGTACGCACCGTCATCACAGTGGTGTCGTTACGCACCTCTCCGCCGGGGCTCTCGACGTTTTCGCTGCGCAGCGCATTGCTAATATCTGTGGTGGTTACCCCACGTCCGGCCATCAACTTGGGATCCAGCTGCACATACATCACCTTGTAGAGGCCGCCGGAGATATTGACCGAGCTGACCCCGGTGATCAGGCTAAACCTGTCTTCCAACACCCGCTGGGCATAATCGGTCAGCTGAGTCCTGTCCATGTTGCTGGAGCTAAGGTTGATGTAGACAGAGGGCTCTCCCGAGCCATTGTCTTTAGAGACGATCGGCTCGTCCGCCTCGTCGGGCAGGCGGCGCTGGGCCCTAGCCACGGCATCGCGTACATCGCTCACCCCCTCGGTCAGGTTCCAGTCGAGATCGAAGCTGATGGTGATGCGCGACATGCCGTTGCGGGTCACTGAGGTGATCTCATCTATGCCGCTGATCCCCGTCAGCTCATCTTCCAGCACAGTGGTAATTTGACTCTCCATGATGCTGGCCGAGGCGCCGCTGTAAGTGGTCATCACAGTGACCACAGGGCTCTCCACATCCGGCATCTCACGCACCGCCAGCTTGGAAAAACTCACCAGACCAAACACACACAGCAACAGGCTTAGGACGATCGCCACCACAGGGCGTTTAACCGACAGATCCGACAGCAACATTAGCTCTGTCCTCGTGTGAGTTCAGCCTCGCCCGCCTGGGCCTCTGATAGCCGCCCCTCGCCCGAGCTGTCAGCCAGCTGGCTAGCCTCGACATCCTCGACCTTGATGCCATCACGCATGTTCACCAGCCCCTTGACCACTATGGTGTCCCCCAGGGATAAGCCATCATCGATCAGCACCTGATCGTCGATACGCGCCCCCAGGGTCACCCGAGTGCGGCGGGCGATATTGTCGCTCCCCACCACATAGACAAAACGTTTGGTGCCGGAATACTCCAATGCCTGAACCGGTACCACGGCCTGGGTCACGGGGGCGAAATTGAGCCGCGCCGATATCAACATGCCGGGCCTTAGCCGATGATCCGGGTTATCGAAATTCACCCTCACCTTGAGATTGAGGGTCTCAGGATTGATCCTTGGGGCCATGGCCACCACCTGACCATGAAACTCGGCGCCAGCCCAGGCACTGCTGCTGGCCACCACAGGCATACCCATATAGATCTGCGACAGATAACGCTCGGGGATCTGCAGATCCAGGCGCATGCTGGAGAGATCGTCCAGGCTCACCAACTCACTGCCGACGCTCACCAGCTTGCCCAGACTAAAATCCACCAGCCCGACGACGCCATCGAAAGGCGCCTTGAGCGTGTGATAGTCCAGATCCGCCTGTGCAGCCTCTAGCCTGGCCTTGGCGATATCGACACTGGCCAGCTGGGCATCTATCTCGGTCTGGGTGATGGCGTGCTTACCTATGAGTCGCTGGTATTCACCTAACTTGCGCCGCTCGTCATTGAGATAGGCCTTGGCCTCGGCCAGGTTTGCCTTGGCCTTGGCATCTTCGAGACGCACCAATACCAGTCCCTGTTCCACGGCCTGATTATCACTTAAGTTGATCGCCTGCACCTTACCCGCCACCTCGGCGGCGATCTGTACCGAGTGATTGGCGGCAAGCTTACCCACTAACGACAGGTGCTGCGCCACTTGGTGGGCCTCGACCCTGGCACTGGCGATAGGCACGGCTCTAGTATTAAGGGCTCTGGTATTAAGGGCGCTGGTATTAACGGCCCTGGCATTAACTGCTGTGGCATTAGCGCCTTTGGTGCTTGCTGCAGTGGTATTAGTCGCTTTGGTATTAGTCGCTTGTGACGACTGCCCCTCAGCCTGCTTGTCGTCTAGGGCAAAGGTGAACAGCACTGCCAGGGCTAGCAGGCAAAGAGGAACAAACAGGTATTTCTTATCCATTGGGGCGGTATCTTATCCATGGGCTTTTCGAGTGCCCCTATTGTAAAATGGCGCCGTGGCTTAGAGGGTAAAGCAATGTAAAGCTGCGCAAAGCGTCACACTCATTGAATCACAAGAGTGCAAACAGATATGTCGGCCAAGCATGACAGGTAGCGAGCACGCTAACTTTCGGCTGATGAATGACAAGCAGCGTAAATAGGGAAAAGACAAGCAAGCATGAAACTCGACTGGCTAGACAACGACAGCCGTGCACAGGCATTTACCTTCTACAAGGCGTTCATGCCTCACGCCAGGATCGCCAAGAAAGAAGCCCTCTGCGTCGTCTACTTCGGTGAGCAGACCGAACAGGCAAGCAAGACTCACGCAAGTAAAACTCAGCCAATTCAAGCGCAGGCGATTGCGCATCAAACAAGGCAAGAGCGAGAAAGCCTACTTTTCGAAGACAGACAGATAGCCGCCGCGGCGCGCATCCGCCCAATAGGTCCCTATCGCCTGCTGACCGGCCTGTTAGTCCACCCACAGTTACGGGGACAAGGGCTGGGTACAAGCCTGATGCAGGCGTTGGCACCGACACTTGGCGCGGCGCCCAGTTTCCTGTTTTGCGAAGCCGAGCTCACTGCTTTCTACCGCGGCCTGGGCTTCATGTTACCCAATAACCCTCCCAGCGAGCTGCTGCAGCTGCAAAGGCGCTACCAGACTCAAGGCAAACAGCTCGTTTTGATGCAATATGGCAAAGAAACATGAACGCACTTTCCCATGAACGCACTTTCCTATGTGGAGTCACTCGGGTATGGTCTAACGACCAAACAACAAAAAGATGAGACTGCGTGAAACGAATCGCCCTCTTTGTCGATGTCCAGAACATCTATTACACCTGCCGCCAGGCCTATGGTCGTCAGTTTAACTATCACGCGCTGTGGCAGAGGCTCAATGAGCAGGGAGAGATAGTGAAGGCGCTAGCCTATGCTATCGACCGGGGCGATGACGGTCAGATCAAGTTTCAGGATGCCCTCAAGCATATCGGCTTCGAGGTCAAGCTAAAGCCCTTCATTCAGCGCAGCGATGGGAGCGCCAAGGGAGACTGGGACCTGGGGATCACCATAGATATCATGGAGCTGGCCGCCGAGGTGGATGCTGTGATTCTACTCTCGGGGGATGGTGACTTCGCCATGCTGCTCGAGCATATCGCAAGCAAACATGCCGTAGAAACCCAGGTTTACGGTGTGCCTGAGCTCACCGCCAAGGCGTTGATGGACGCCGCCACAGAGTTTCACCCCATCGACGGCGAGCTGCTGCGCTAATGCTCTAATGCGCTGACAGCTTGTAGAGCTGCTGGCAATAGGCCTTCGCCGAAGCCTCCCAGCTAAATCGCTTATGACTGGCGTTATCACAGACCTGCTGCCACTCCTCCTTACCTATGAGTGGCAGGGTCTGCGCTAGGGTCTGTAGCAAGGCGGCCGACTGCTCTGCAAGGCTATCTCCATAGAAAACGAAGCCGTCTTCCCCATGGCTTACCGTATCTTTGAGCCCGCCAACCCCATGCACCATGCAGGGCTGCCCCGCCCGCATCGCCAGCATCTGACTGATGCCGCAGGGCTCGAAGGAGCTGGGCATGATAAAGAGGTTACCGCACTCATACAGGGCGTCTGACAAGGGCAGATCGAAGCCATTGATAAACAGCAGGTTATGATATCTGCCAGCCAGCTGCATCAGCTGCGTTTCGATGGCATCTTCACCACTGCCCAGGATCGCCATCAGGCCACTTGGCGCATGCTCGGCCAGCATCTTAAGCAGATGCTCCAGAGTGCTGACGCCCTGCTCGTCGCGGTAGCAGAGGATCGCCATCTTCTGATCCGTCAAACGCCCCACTGAGGTCAATAGCAGCCTTGGGGCATCCTGAAATTCCGATTGTCGCCGCAGCCGGGCAAGGGTCATCAATGCCTGCTGATCGACGCTGCGAACCCAAGGCGTCTGACATAGCCAGCCCCCAATGGCTTGCTCGGCACTGTCGATGAGTGGCGTCAGCTTATCCGTGCTGCCCCTGAACAGCGCCTGACGCTTACTGAGCTGACCCGAGCCTTTATGACTTGGATACTCGCAGCCGTTTAAGATGCCATGCAGGGCGCCCGCTTGTTGTTTCAGCTGCAAATCAGCCTCCAATCCTTCACCGCCGACAAACCCAAGCTCAGGCGCTGAGGGGCGCAGCACCTCCTGGGCATAGCTCGGCGATACCAGATGCACGCGATCGCTCAGCACTATGGCCGCGCGCAGCGGGTTGAAACACTGGGGATATCTGGGATCTGTCACCTTAGCGAGTTCATCGTCATCGAGCGTGGCAAACAGACCGGGTAGCCAGGCCTGCAGGGAGGAGTGCTCCTGACTGAGCGGCCGCGTGCCTTGAATCGCCAGATTATGAATGGATAACACGCAGGGGATCGCCTTTAGCGCGCCATACTCGGGGGCAAAGGCGCGCAGCAGCGCCAGCACGCCGCAGTGCCAGTCGTGCAGATGCAGATGATCCGGCCTTGGCATCAGGCCCGACGCCAAGGCCTTGGCGACGCCCAAACAAAACAGGGCGAACTTGTTGGCGTCCTCGGCAAAGGGGCGTTCGCTCGCCCCCGGGGTGTAGATCTTACCGCCCTGATCGAACAGCGGATGATCGATTAGATAAAGATTCACCTCGGGCAGACTGGGGTGCGCCGCGCGGTAAAGGCTTAGCCAGTGTGGCTGCCCATAGAAATCCACCACCAGCTCCCCCAGCGATTCGGCCACCTGCTGACGATGCAAAAAGCCATAGCTTGGCATGATCACATCGCTACACACGCCCTGGGAATAGAGGGCGCCCGGCAGGTCACGGATAACGTCCGCCATGCCGCCCACCTTAGCCCCCTTGAGCGCGCCGTTCTCGGCGGCAACCATCAATACGCGCTTCATCACTTTCTCCTGCTGCGGCTTACTCATAACCCACCGGCAATCCCAACATGTCACGAGTCACCAGGGTGATCCCCCCTGCGGACACCCTAAAGCCCCGCGCCCTGTCGTGATCATGGTCATGGCCGATCACAGTGCCTTCGGGGATGATGCAGCCTCTGTCTAAGATGGCGTTCTTTATCTGACAGTTACGCAGCACCACCACATCGGGCAGCACCACCGAGTTTTCCACCGTGGAGTAGGAGCAGACCTGCACCTCGTTAAACAGCACGCTGCGCCTCACGGTGGAGCCCGAGATGATGCAGCCGCCCGAGACGATGGAGTCTACCGCCATGCCGCGGCGCTCATCGTCATCGAAGACAAACTTAGCCGGTGGCAGCTGCTCCTGGAAGGTCCAGATAGGCCATTTGGCATCATAGAGGTTCAGCGCAGGTGTCGGCGACAGCAGTTCCATGTTGGCCTGCCAGAAGGAGTCCAGGGTGCCCACGTCGCGCCAATAGGCTTCCTCATCGGTGAAGCCACTTCTGAAGGGGTGGGCGTAGACCTCGTGCTCCTCGATGATCGACGGGATGATATCCTTACCGAAATCGCGATCCGAGTTTTCGTTCATGGCGTCTTTCTTGAGCTGCTCGAATAGGAACTCTGTGTTGAACACATAGTTGCCCATGGAGGCCAGGCACATCTCGGGATTTTCCTGCAGATACTTTGGCAGCGCGGGCTTCTCTTCGAAGCCCAAGATCTTGTTGCGCTCGTCCACCTCGACCACCCCAAAGGCGCCCGCAGCCTCGGCCACAGGTACCTCTAGGCAGGAGACCGTCATGTCGGCGCCCGACTCGGCGTGGGCCGCCAGTAGGCCGGCATAGTCCATGCGATACACATGATCGCCAGAGAGGATCATCACATACTTGGGCAGCTCGTGGCGTATGATGTCGATATTCTGGAACACGGCGTCGGCCGTGCCCTTGTACCAGCTCTCGGAATAACGCTGGGAGGCGGGCAGGATCTCCACTGATTCCCCCAGCTCCTTCTTGAAGTGACCCCAGCCACGCATCACATGGCGGATCAGGGAGTGCGACTTATATTGGGTCACGACGCCGATACGGCGAATGCCCGAGTTGATGCAGTTCGACAGCGGGAAGTCGATGATGCGGAACTTGCCACCGAAATAGAGCGACGGCTTGGCGCGCCAGTCGGTCAATTCATGTAGACGTGAACCTCGCCCCCCGGCCAAGATTAATGCATAGGTTTCTCGGGTTAAATTACTGATATAACGTGGGCTAGGATTCATGTTAGGCATAAGAACTCACTCCTTGAGATAAAAAACAGACAACTTGCTTGGGCGCCACGGCGACCCGACTTAGCTCGATAAACGTCATTAGGCTATCCCCCAGATCTCGTCTCGATATTGGCCAATGGTGACATCGCTGGAGAAGCGACCACAGGCGGCGGTATTGCGTATGCTCATCTGTGTCCAATGGTGGCAATCCCGGTAGGCCTTGGCCGCCTGCACCTGAGCCAGTCGGTATGACTCGAAATCGGCGGCGATCATCCAGGGGTCCCGCGGACAACGTATGCTGTTGATGATGGGGTCGAAGATCCCTGGCTCCAGCAGGTTGAAATGGCCGCTTTCCAGCAGGCTAATCACCTCGCTCAGCGCCTGGGAGTTATTGATAAACTGTTGTGGATCATAGTGGGGCTTTAGCGCCTCCACCTCGTCGGCCCTCAGACCGAAGAGGAAGAAGTTGTCCTCGCCCACCTCCTCGAGCATCTCGATATTGGCGCCATCCAGGGTGCCTATGGTGAGGGCGCCGTTCATCATGAACTTCATGTTGCCCGTGCCCGAGGCCTCCTTGCCCGCGGTGGAGATCTGCTCGGAGAGATCCGTCGCCGGGCAGATACGCTCCATGGCACTGACGTTATAGTTGGGGTAGAAGGCAAAACGCAGATAAGGGGCCACCAGGGGATCCGAGTTCACCATGTGGGCGACATTATTGGCCAGTTTTATCAATAGTTTGGCCATGGCATAGCCGGGGGCCGCCTTGCCGCCGATCAGCACGCACCTAGGGGTAATATCGGTAAGCTTGCCCTGCTGGATCTGGTGATACAGATGGATCACATGCAAAATATTGAGCAGCTGGCGCTTATATTCATGAATGCGCTTCACCTGCACATCGAACATCATGGCGGGGTCGAAGCGAACTCCGCACTCCTGCTCCACAAGCTCGGCGAGCTGCTGCTTATTACCATGCTTCACCTCCTGCCAGGCTTTTAGCAGGCTCTCATCATCGGTGAAGGCATTGAGGGCGCTGAGGCGACTTAAGTCCTTCACCCAGCCATCGCCCAGGCGCTTGCCCAGCAGCTCGGCCAAGGCCGGATTACTCTGGGCCAGCCAGCGTCTCGGCGTCACGCCATTGGTCTTGTTGTTAAACTTCTCGGGCCAGAGGGCGTAGAAGTCCTTAAACAGCCCCGAGGTCAACAGCTGGGTATGCAGCCCGGCGACACCGTTTACCGAGAAGCTGGCGACGATCGCCAGATAGGCCATACGGATATGGGGCTCATCCCCCTCTTCGATGATCGACATGGCCCGCAGCTTGTCGCCATCGCCGGGCCAGTGGTGGGCGACCGTGTCGAGATAGCGGGCGTTGATCTCATAGATGATATCCAGCAGCCTGGGCAGCATATGGGCAAACATGCGCACCGGCCAGCGCTCCAGCGCCTCGGGCAGCAGGGTGTGGTTGGTGTAGGCCATAGTCTGACTGGTGATAGCCCAGGCACTGTCCCAGTCCAGGCCATACTTGTCCATCAAGAGGCGCATCAGCTCGGGGATCGCCACGCTAGGGTGGGTGTCATTAAGCTGCATCACATGCTGGCGGGCAAAATCCCTGAAATCAGTGCCATGCTGGCTCACCCAGGTGTTGAGCAAGTCCTGTAGGCTGGCAGAGGAGAGAAAGTATTGCTGCCGTAGCCTTAGCTCCTTGCCGTTCTCGCTGGCATCATTGGGATAGAGCACCATGGTGATCTGCTCCGCCAGGTTCTTGCGAGCCACCGCCTCGGTGTAATCCCCCTGGTTAAACTCTTCGAGATCGAAGTCGTCCGTCGCCTCAGACTTCCACAGCCTAAGGGTGTTGATCCGCTCGTTACGGTAGCCGGGTACCGGAATGTCATAGGCCACCGCCAGTACGTCCTGGGTCTCCACCCAGGTGTATTGGCGTTTACCGTCACGGTCGATATAGGACTCGGTATGACCGAAGAAAGGCACTGTCACGTTATGGCTCGGCACCCGTACCTCCCAGGGGTTGCCGTCCCTGAGCCAGCGATCGGGGCGTTCCACCTGGTAGCCGTCACACAGCTTTTGGGCGAACATGCCGTACTCGTAACGAATGCCATAGCCGGTAACGTTGAGATCCAGGCTGGCACAGCTGTCGAGGAAGCAGGCCGCCAGGCGCCCCAGGCCACCGTTGCCCAGTCCGGCGTCATGCTCCTGCTCTTCCAGAGTCTCCAGCGCGACCGCATAATCTTGCAACACCTGGGCGCTCTCATCGTTCATATCCAGGTTGAGCAGCGCATTGCCAAGGGCTCGCCCCATGAGGAACTCCAGTGACAGGTAGGCGACCTTCTTGTTACCCGTGTCGCGATCCAGCTGGCGCGTGGCGCGCCACTTAGGCAGCATCTGATCTTTAACGCTCATGGCGAAGGCGTAAAACAGCGCCTGCTCGTCGCGCTCCTTGGGGGTCAGGCTCTTGTCTATATGACGCTCGAAACAGGCGCCCAGGGTCTCACAGGGATCGCAGATGAGGCTGTCGGCCTTGGCCAAGCTCTCAGCTGACACATCAGCTGCGGCCTGACTGGCTGTTTCACTGGCCGTCTTAGCGGGCTCGTTGGTCTTTGCGGGCTTTTGGGGTTTAATAGTCGAACTCATCGAGACTCTCCTGCCGCGCTCGGCATTGAGGAAAATTGGGCGTAATAGATGGTCAGGCTCTTGTCCTGCAACACCAGGCTGGCGCCTTGCAGCAAGGCCTGATGGGTAATGGACTCGCCATACTGGGGACTATCCTGAGTACTGAGCAGACACTGCCACTGCACTATGCCTTCCAGGCTTGGCAGGGTGAACTGCTGCGGCCTGTCGTCGGCGTTGAACATCAACAGCAGCGCCTGACGACAACCGGCCTGGGCTTCGAGTTCGCCGCTGATCACCAGACTCAGGGTCCGGGTCTGCGCCTCGCCCCAATGGGCCTTGGTCATAGGCTCGCCCTGACGGCAGAACCAGTCGAGGCCGGGAGAGGCCTGATTGGCACTCTCATGGATATAGTCTCTGTGGCACAGCATGGGGAAACGGCGACGCAGCTTGATCAACTGAGCGGTAAAACTCAGCAGCTCATCGCTGTCGATATCCATGCGCCAGTCCAGCCAGCTCGCCGGGTTGTCCTGGCAGTAGGCGTTGTTGTTGCCCAGCTGGCTATGGCCCATCTCGTCGCCGGCCAGCAACATGGGCACACCTTGGGACATAAACAGTGTGGTCAGCAGGTTACGGCACTGGCGGACTCTAAGTGCACTGAGCGCCGGCTCGTCACTCTGGCCCTCAAGGCCATAGTTGTCGCTATAATTCTCGTTGTGACCATCGCGATTCTGCTCGCCGTTGGCCTGATTATGCTTACGGCGATAGCTCACCAGATCCATCAGGGTGAAGCCGTCGTGGCTGGTGATAAAGTTGATGCTGGCCGCGGGCTTGCGCCCGGCATGCTCGAACAGATCGCTGGAGCCATGAAAGCGTCTGGCAAACTCGGGCAACATGCCCGCATCGCCGCGCCAGAAGCGCCTCACAGTGTCGCGATACCTGTCGTTCCACTCGCTCCAACCGATGGGGAATTGCCCCAGCTGATAGCCTCCTGGGCCTATGTCCCAGGGCTCGGCGATGAGCCGCACCCGGCTGAGCACAGGATCCTGGGCAATGGCGTCGAAGAAGCCAGAGCCCGCATCGAAGCCGTGCGCCTCACGCCCTAAGGTAGTGGCCAGATCGAACCTGAAACCGTCGACCCCCATCACCTCGACCCAGTAACGCAGCGAATCCATCACCAGCTGTAACACCCTGGGGTGAGACAGATTCAGGGTGTTGCCGCAGCCGGTATCATTGATGTAGTAGCGCGGCTCTATAGGATGCAGGCGGTAGTAGCTGAGGTTATCTATCCCCTTGAAGCTATAGGTAGGCCCCAGACGATTGCCCTCGGCGCTGTGGTTATAGACCACATCCAGGATCACCTCGATACCAACCCGGTGCAGGGCACTGACCATGTCGCGAAACTCATCTATCGCCGCCTTCCCCTCCTGTTCGCTCAGATAGGCATGATGGGGAGCGAAGTAGCCCAGGGTGTTGTAACCCCAGTAGTTCGTCAGTCCCTTGTGCTGCAAGAAGGCTTCGCTGACAAACTGCTGCACGGGCAGCAGCTCGACGGCGGTGATCCCAAGGCGGGTAAGATGTTGCACACTGGCGGGATCGCCAAGGCCGGCGAAACGCCCCCGGTGGGCCGGTGCCACCTCGGGGTTTTGCTGACTAAAGCCCTTCACATGCAGCTCGTAGATAGCGCTGCGGCGCAGCGATAGCGGGCTGTCACTCTGATCAAAAGGATTCACCAGGGGCGTTATGGGCCTTAGGTTATCGAGATCCACCACCACGCACTTAGGCATGAAATCGGCGTTATCCAGCTCGCAGAAGCTCAGGTCTTCCTGCTCGTGACCGAAGCGATAGCCATAGTGGGAATCATGATCGCTTATCCCGCCGGTCAAGCGCTTGGCATAAGGGTCGACCAGCAGCTTGTTGACATTAAACCTGTGGCCGATCAGCGGCTGATAGGGCCCGTCGACCCGATAGCCATAACGGCAGCCCGCCTTCAGCTCTGACACATGACCATGCCAGATCTGCTGAGTCTGACGCTCCAGACGAAAACGGGCTATCTCACTCCCTGTCTCATCAAACAGACAGAGATAGACGGCGCTGGCATGGGCGGAAAACAGCGCGAAGTTAACCCC
Organism: Shewanella sp. Isolate7; assembly: GCF_022398425.1. Lineage (NCBI taxonomy): Bacteria > Pseudomonadati > Pseudomonadota > Gammaproteobacteria > Alteromonadales > Shewanellaceae > Shewanella > Shewanella sp. Isolate7. The sequence goes on from NZ_JAKEVJ010000012.1 coordinate 34,186, forward strand.
GTCACTGTCCAGGGTTGCTCCTAAGGGATAAGGCTTGCCGTGGGTCAGTCGCATGAGCGGTGCTCATCCAGTTCCAGTACCAGGCAGGCCAGGGGCGGCACGCTGATGCAGGCGCTCTGGGCATGGCCCAGATAGGGCTGCACCTGGGTCTGGATCATCCCCTGATTGCCCACGTCGCTGCCACCATAATAGTGGCTGTCGCTGTTAAGGCGCTCACGGTAACACCCAGGTTGAGGCAGACCGATACGAAACTCGCGGTAGACCTCTGGGGTCATGTTAACGATAAAGATCAGCTGCTTGTCGCCGCTCTGGCGGATAAAGCTCAGTACCCCGGCGCTGGCGTTGTCACAATCGAGCCAGTTAAACCCCTCGCCATGATGGTCGTCACCATAGAGGGCCACACTCTGTCGGTAGAGGCTATTGAGATCTTTCACCCAGCGCTGCATCCCCTGATGGGGCGCGAAGGCCAGCAGGTGCCAGTCGAGGCTATGCTGGTGATCCCATTCGTCGCGCAGGGCAAAGTCCGCCCCCATGAAGAGCAGCTTCTTGCCGGGATGGCCCCACATGAAGCCCAGATAGGCCCTCAGGGTCGCAAACTTCTGCCAGTCGTCGCCGGGGATCTTATGCAGCAAAGACCCCTTGCCGTGCACCACCTCGTCGTGGCTGAGGGAGAGGATAAACTGCTCGGTGAAGCAGTACATCAGGCTGAAGGTCAGCTCGTTGTGATGATGGCTGCGATAGATAGGGTCCCGGCGGATATAGCTAAGGCTGTCGTTCATCCAGCCCATGTTCCACTTAAAACCGAAGCCCAGGCCGCCCTCATCGACCCGCTTGGTGACGCCGGGCCAGGCGGTCGACTCCTCGGCGATCATCATGATGCCAGGAAAGCCCTGGTAGAGACGGCTGTTAAGATCCTGCAAGAAGGCGATGGCATCGAGATTCTCGCGCCCGCCGTGGGCGTTAGGCAGCCACTCATGGGGCTCGCGGCTGTAATCGAGATAGAGCATGGAGGAGACGGCGTCCAGGCGCAAGCCATCCAAATGAAACTCCTGCAGCCAGTAGTGAGCATTGCTGAGCAGATAGCTGTGCACCTCGCCGCGGCCATAGTTATAGATAAGCGTGTCCCAGTCGGGGTGCTCGCCCTGACGGGGATCTTGATGTTCATAGAGGCAGGAGCCGTCGAAACGGGTCAACCCATGGGGATCCTTGGGGAAGTGCGCCGCCACCCAGTCGAGGATCACCCCGACCCCGGCCTGATGGCAGGCATCGACGAAGGCCTTGAACTCATGGGGCTGACCAAATCTGTGGGTCGGCGCATAGAGTCCCACGGGTTGATAGCCCCAGGAGCCGTCGAAGGGATATTCGCTCAGTGGCATCAGCTGCAGATGGGTGTAGCCCATCTCCACCACATAGGGGATCAGCTGATCGATGAGCTGACGATAACTGAGATACTGCTCGCCATTTTCCCCCTGGCGACGCCAGGAACCCAGATGAACCTCATAGATGGAGACGGGCTGATTGTGCCAGGCCTGCTTGGCCCGTTTCGCCAGCCAGGACTTGTCCTGCCAGGCATAATCGAGCTGCGGCGGCACGATAGAAGCGTTCCCCGGGGCGCCTTGCATGGCGCGGCCGAAGGGATCCGCCTTAAGCAGTCGCTCGCCCGCTTGGGTAACAATCTCATATTTATAATGGGTCAGCGCCTTCATCTGCGGAATAAAGATCTCCCACACGCCATTGGCCGGGTGCTGGCGCATCACATGCCGTCTGCCGTCCCAGTCGATGGCATCATGCACCAGCGATACCCGCTTGGCATTGGGGGCCCAGACACAAAACTGCACGCCGCAGACCCCATCCACCTCACGCCAGTTGGCGCCCATGAAGCGATAGGCCTGCTCCTGACGCCCCTCGCTAAATAGGTACAGCGCCTCCTCGCTCAGCAGGCTGGCATATTGATAGGGGTCATTTACCTCCTCGGTGCAGCTGGGATAATGCACCCGCAGGCGATATTCGAAAGGATTGATGCGCCGCCCCGCCAGCCCGGCGAATATCCCCGCCTCGTGGCACTTAACCAGCTCGGCCACCTTGCGGCCATCTTGGGCGGCGATCAGCTCGACACGCTCGGCCCCAGGCAGAAAACAGCGCACCACCAGACGTTTAACCAGGTTCACAGCCTTGGCATCCTTGATGCCTTTGCCTGATTTGGTCGCGGCGGCAACCTCAATGGCGTGCATACCGAGCAAGGCGAAGATATCCACATAGTCGGCAGCCAGCAGAGCCTCAATTTCGCTTGGTGCAATCAGTGGAGTAGGTGCAATCACTGCTTTAGGTACAGTCACTGATTTAGGCTTAGTCATCTGGTTATCCCTTTGCTTGTCTGTGTCATAGGTCTGTTATCGACTAAAAATAGGCTGACGATGGCAATCGCCTGCCCGGCAATATTGGTCGCTGGCCTCGGCCGAGCTGCGCCCCTCGACGACGCGTCGCAGCAGGCGTTTGATCGATGGCGACTGTCTCAGGCTGGTCAGGCTATAGGGCAGTCGTCGCTGCCAGTTGGCGTATTCCTGCCAGGTCCCGGGGATATTGACCCCGTGTCGCTCGCAGCAGAGATCCGCCAGTTGAACGCTAAAGAGGCGTGAATTGGAGCGCGCCGCCACCGCCACCCAGCCACTGAGCAGCTGCAGATAATCGTCCTCCAGCGAGCCCGCTTCGCCGTTGGCCTCGAGCCAGGCCAGTAGCTGCTGGCGCTCGCCGTCGCGCCGCTCGAGGGCTTGCTCCAACGCCGCATCGCTGTCGATGAGCCCGAGCTGGCGCTTGAGATGCAGATCGCTTTGACTCCACCAGGCCAGCAGCGTCGGCACGTCGTGGTTGGCCAGCATCATCAGGCTGTCGCGCCTGTGCTCCTTTGGTGGCTTGAAGGCTTCGCCCTGTTTACAGAAATAGAAGAGTTCGTTGGCATAGATGCCGCCGTCGCTGAGTTTGGCGCGCACCTCGTCCGGCACTATGCCGAGATCTTCGCCGATCACTACACAGTTACCGCGCATACTCTCCAGGCGCACGATCGCCAGCAGAGTGTCTATGGGGTAGTAGACATAAGCCCCGGACGCATTTTCGGGTTCACTCGGCCACCACCACAGACGCAGCAGCGCCATCACATGGTCGAGTCTCAGCGCACCGTAGTAACGCATGTTGCTGCGAATCAGGCCGATGAAATGGCTAAACCCCGACTGGGCCATGGCGATGGGATCCGGTGGCGTCAACCCCCAGTTTTGCCCCTTTGGTGCAAAGTCATCGGGCGGCGCACCTATGTTGGCATTCTGGCAGTAGCTGCCTTGATTGTGGTGGACTTCGGCGCCATCGCCGCGCACGCCCACCGCCATGTCGCCGATAAGGCCTATGCTCATGCCCGCCGCGAGCGCCCTATGCTGACAATCAAGCAGCTGCTCATGGGCGACAAACTGCAGGTACTGATGCAACTGGGGATCGGCGGCCAGCGCTTCTCCCTGGGCCGCGGCCTTATCGGCCTCGAACTGGCAAAAACGGCTCAGCGCCTCACCCTCCTGGGCGACAAACCGCAAGAAGGCCTGCTCCCGCGCCCCACCGCTGCCCAGCACATCACGACTAAACACCTGATAAAGGGCGGTAAAGAGACGATACTTGAGCCGGGTCAACTTGGGATAATCGAGCCAGTTGTCGCGATTTAGCCGCTCGCGTTCCAGTGCGAGTGTTTGCCGCAGCGGCGCTATCTCTTCGGCTTCTGCTACCTGCTCGATGTGTATATAGAGGGGATTCAGCCGGCGTCTGTCGCTCGTGCTATAGGGGCTGATATAGCCCTCTTCCTGATTAAAGGGGGCACCCAGGGCATGGAGCGGATTGAGCTGAATGAAGTCACAGCCATAGCCAGCCAACCAGGCGATCAACGCCCTCAGATCGCCAAAGTCCCCTATCCCCCACTGGCTGTCGCTGCGCAGGCTATAGAGGGCGATGCTCACTCCCCAGGGTTTATCCGTCTCCCGCAGCTGCTTGGCCTTGGGCGGTGCCAGTAGCCAGATCCCCTGATGCCCCTCGGCTTGCCAGTCGATAACCTTGGCTTGCATGTTTGCGTTGGTGTTGGCCTCGCCCGTGCCTTTGCTAAAGCCAACCCACAACTTGTGATAGCCCATGGGCAGAGATTGCCCCTGTGCCAGATAAGGCGCGACCGAAACCCGGTAACGGTAATAGAGATGCGGCTCGTCATAGTAGTCGCCGACCCGCTCCAGCGCCGAGAAGGGGATAGTCATCTCGAACTGGGCGCCGCCCTCGGTGACGATACGCACCCTAAGAACGCGCTGCATCTCGCAGGGCAGAGATAATATAAAGCTTGGCGCCGTCAGGCAGGCAAATTGAAACGCCGCGAGCGGTCGTTGCCAGGGCGCGGCGTCGAGGTCGAAGTTGCGCTCTGCAATCGCCTCACCGTTGGCGGCGACAAAAGCATCTGGGCTGAGATCATCTAGGTTAAATTCAGGCTGGGTACAATTAGCCAGCAGGCAGGCCAGTATGCCGAGGCGCTCGGCCTGACTGTGGTGCACCATGCGGCCCGAGTAGTCGCTATAGCTGGCACCTACGCCCTGCAAATAGAGTAACTTTTCTAAGCCCTTCTCTAAGCCCATCGCCCTGTCCCTGCCAGTCAGTCAAACAGCCCTAATTCCTTGAGCAGTAAACATGCCAAGCACAGGTAACAGCTTGACGACAGATTTATGTCAATCAGATGAACTCTATTTATCTATAATAATTAGCCACTTAAGACTTTACGATTAAGGCCTGGCCAGGGAGCAAGCCAGACCGAGCGGCCGCAGTAAAGATTGGACGTCGCACAAATATTGTGCAACCGACCTAAAGCGATGCACAAAAATCAAACAGATGATGATCGGGTGGTTTGGCTTATCTGAGTGAGTTTCAGATGATGAAAGTCGCCGTGATAGATTTTCGAAATTGAAAATCAGTCAAATTTCGTATTTGTCATAAATTTACAAATTTAGTCGTATTGATCTAAGTTTTTGCCATGCTTTCGACTGGATAGATGCTATTTATGAGGCAGGTCACACCTTTGCGATAACCGCATTGGTACTTTAGTTACCAGAAAAGATAACAACTTTTAACTTTAAGCATAAAAAAGGTGATTTTATGGCTGCTAAATTTTTTATCCCATCAGTCAACGTATTAGGACAAAATGCTGTTGACGACACAATTGGCGATATTAAAACCTTAGGCTTTCAGCGTGCGCTGATCGTCACCGACAAGCCACTGGTCGAGATTGGTCTGGTTGGTCAGATCGTCGAGAAGTTTGGCGCGGCGGGCATCACATCGACCGTGTTTGACGGCGTGCAACCCAATCCAACAGTGGGTAACGTGGAAGCGGGCCTCGAACTGCTCAAGGCAAACGACTGTGACTTCGTGGTATCACTGGGTGGCGGCTCGCCACACGACTGCGCCAAGGGTATCGCCCTGGTTGCCACTAACGGCGGTAGCATCAAGGACTATGAAGGTCTGGATATGTCGGCTAAGCCACAGCTTCCATTAGTCGCCATCAACACCACTGCCGGTACCGCCAGTGAGATGACCCGCTTCTGCATCATCACAGACGAGGCTCGCCACATCAAGATGGCGATCGTGGACAAACACACTACGCCTATCCTGTCGGTTAACGACCCTGAGCTGATGCTGCTCAAGCCTGCCGGTCTGACTGCGGCAACCGGTATGGACGCACTGACACACGCGGTCGAGGCCTATGTTTCTATCGCGGCTAACCCTATTACCGATGCTTGTGCCATCAAGGCGATCGAGCTTATCAAAGGTAATCTGGTCGAAGCGGTTGAGAATGGTCAGAGCCTTGAGGCACGCGACCAGATGGCTTACGCCCAGTTCCTGGCGGGTATGGCCTTCAACAACGCAAGCCTGGGTTATGTTCATGCCATGGCGCACCAGCTAGGCGGTTTCTACGACCTGCCACACGGCGTCTGTAACGCCCTGCTGCTGCCGCACGTTCAGGCCTACAACGCACAGGTTGCTGCGCCGCGTCTAAAAGATGTTGCCAAGGCGATGGGTGTCGATGTCAGCACAATGACAGATGAGCAAGGTGCAAACGCCGCCATCGAAGCAATCAAGGCGCTGTCTGTTGCGGTGAAGATCCCTGAAAACCTCACCACACTGGGCGTTAAGGCAGAAGATATTCCAACGCTGGCTGACAACGCATTGAAAGATGCCTGTGGCCTGACTAACCCTAAACAGGCGACGCACGAAGAGATCTGTCAGATCTTTACCAACGCGCTATAGGCTAGCCTAGTCTCGAATTTCTCCCTGCAAGTAGAAATTCCCAAAGGCCCACCTCTGGTGGGCCTTTTTAATGGCAATCTTAATCCACCTCCCGTGAAGGTGGTGATCGTGTATTGTCATCGCTCGACTCAAGCAACTCCTTAAGCCCTCACAGCTTTTTATCAGCCAGCTCTTTGTATCAGGTGTACTGGCTGCTTGAAACTTCCCCCCACTCGAGCGAGGGCACTTGTATCAAGCTTCCCGAGTCAATGCCTCGGAAAACGGCCAAGATACAAACAAAATCACTCATCCAGCAATGAAACACCCAGCTTTTCGAATTTTTTATCATAAAAATCCAGCACTAATAGCTAAATACTCTTTTCGCGTCACACTTTTGGACTAGTCCCTTCGGATACATGTGTTATAAAATGGTGTCAGCTCGCTTTTTCCCTGCAAAGATTCAGCTAGCTAAAAAGCTCGTCGGCAACTATTGCCGGCGAGCCTTTTTCTTCTCCCGGATATTCCGCACTATCACTCAGCCACAACAAATAACAAAGAGAGACCGAAAGTACCCGAGAGGCAGTAACTTTTTTTATTACCATAAGCCCATGAAAGCACTGCCATATAAATTTTGCACAACAGGTATCCTCCATGATGGCGAAAATAAACCCTAGGTAAATGGCTAAAGTGTGCTATCTTAGTCGTGCTCTGTTGTTCAGGGTTATTAGTTTAAAGTATCAAGTAAAAGTCAAAACCTTAGTCAAATCTTCACCATTTTTGTCCTCAGTTTTCCCTTAGCTTCATCGTAATACTCAATAATTCAACGGCTCGGCATACCGCAACGTCGCGGATTTTTTAAATGAATTGAATAAGGGACAAATATGTCTAATACAACTGGTACCGTTAAGTGGTTTAACGAAGATAAAGGTTTTGGTTTCATCGAGCAGGCAAATGGCGGCGCTGATGTGTTCGTGCATTTCCGCGCTATCGTATCTGACGGATACAAGACCTTAGCCGAAGGCCAAAAGGTCACCTTCGATGTTGAGCAAGGTCAAAAAGGCTTGCAAGCTACGAACGTAGTTCCGGCTTAATCGAACGGTTCGATAAAAAAAGGCGACTTCAAGTCGCCTTTTTTGTGCCCAGATTTTAAGGTTTAGCTCAAGTTTTAACTATTGGCTCGTCGTGTCTTCACCCTTCATTCGTTCACGCAGCTTCTGCATGATGACGTAAAACACAGGCACTAACAGGGTACCCACCAAAGTCGCCGCCATCATGCCGCCGAAGACGGAATAACCCAGGGCGCGACGACTACCGGCGCCGGCGCCTGTGGCAATCACCAACGGCAATACCCCTAGCAGGAAGGAGAAGGCGGTCATCAGCACGGCGCGAAAACGCAGACGCGCGGCGGTTTCAGCCGCCTCCAGTATGCTCTTGCCCTCCTCCCTGAGTTGCTTGGCGAACTCGACGATCAAGATGGCGTTCTTACAGGCCAAACCGATCAGCAGCACCAGGCCTATCTGAGCATAGAGATTGAGCTCACTCCCCACCAATAGTATGTTGAGGAAGGCCCCCAGGATGGCGATTGGCACCGCCAACATCACCGCAAAGGGAATGCTCCAACTCTCATACTGGGCTACCAGGAAGAGATAGGTAAAGATCAATGCCAGACCGAAAATCAACGGCGCTAGGTTACCGGCCTTGATCTCCTGATAGGTCTGCCCCGTCCATTCAAATTTATAGCCCGCCGGCAGTGTCTCATCCGCCGCCCGCTCCATGGCGGCGATGGCATCGCCCGAGCTAAAGCCTGGCGCCGGGAAGCCGTTGATGGTGGTCGAGCTGAACATGTTATAGCTGTTCATCACATCGGGCCCTAGAATCGGCGTCACCTTGACCAAGGTGCTCAGGGGCACCATCTCGCCACTGGCGGAGCGCACATAGAAGCTGGCGATATCCTTGTCGGAATTACGAAACTCCCCTTCGGCCTGGAGTATTACCCTAAACACCTTACCGAAGCGGTTGAAATCGTTGACATACATGGAGCCTAGCATGGTCTGCATGGTGGAGAAGATCTCGTTTAGCGAGATCCCCAGGGCCTTGGCCTTGTCTCTGTCCACATCCACATACATCTGCGGCACATCGGCACGGAAATTACTAAATGCCATGGCGATTTCCGTCTGTTCGTTGGCCTTCATGATCAAGGCGCGCATCACAGAGGCGAGCTCCTGGGGCGAACGCCCCTGGGTGTCTTGCAGCACAAACTCGAAACCGCCGACGCTGCCCACGCCAGGAATAGGCGGCAGGGAGAAGGCCATCGCCTTCACCGACGGGTTGGCGGCATACTTTGCCTGCAACTTGGCGACGATAGCCGCCTCCACCATGTCGGGCGAATCGCGCTCATCCCAGGTCGACAGGGTCACGATCATCAGGCCACCATTGGAGGAGACTGAGCCGGTCAGAATACTGAAGCCGCTGGCATGGATGACATTCTCTACCCCAGGCTCTTCCAGGGTGAGCTTAACCAGATCCCGCATCACCTCTTCGGTACGGTTGAGCGAGGCACCATCGGGCAGCTGAATATCCACCATGAAGGCCTTCTTATCCTCCATGGGCACGAAACCTGACGGCAGTATCTTGGCAATGCCACCAGTGGCGCCGATAAGACAGGCATAGGCTATGCCCACCAGCACCAACTTACGCACCAGGGAGGAGACCAGCTTCATGTAACGACCGGTAAAGCGCTCGAAATAGGTGTTAAACAGATAGTGGAACCCCTTGGTATGCCTCTTGGGCGGCTTCAACAAGGAGGCACAAAGCGCCGGGCTCAGGGTCAAGGCATTGACCGAGGAGATGAGCACAGAGATACAGATGGTCACTGAGAACTGGGCATACATCTGCCCCGTGATCCCCGGCATCACCGCCGTGGGCGCGAACACCGCCAGCAGCACTAGGGTGGTGGCGATAACGGGCCCAGTCACCTCTTTCATCGCCTTAGAGGTCGCCTCGGTAGGCGACAAGCCTTCGTCTTCCATCAGGCGGGTGACATTCTCCACCACCACGATGGCGTCATCCACCACGATACCGATAGCAAGGATCAGGGCGAACATGGAGACGGTATTGATGCTCATGCCAAACAGCAGCAAGAAGGCAAAGGTACCTATCAGGGAGACGGGAATGGCGATCCCCGGCACTAAGGTCGAGCGCGCATCCTGCAGGAAGATGTAGACCACAAACACCACCAGGGCGATGGAGATAAACAGGGTCTGCACCACCTCGGTTATAGAGGTCTCGACAAATTCCGTGGTGTCATAGAGCACCTTATATTCGAGATCGTCCGGGAAGCGGCTGGCGAGGTTTTCCATCTCAGCCTTGACCGCCTTGGCGACCTCCAACGCATTGGCGTCCGGCGCCTGATAGATGGAGATGATGGCCGACGGCTTGTTGTTCAACTTACCCTGGGCATCATAGGTCTGGGAGCCCAGCTCAACCCTGGCGACATCCGAGACGATCACCTTAGAGCCATCGGAATTGGCGCGGATCATCACCCGACCAAACTCCTCGGGATCCTTCAGGCGCCCCTTGGTCTGCAGGGTATATTGAAACTGCTGATCCGGCTGCACCGGCGCCGCGCCGATACGTCCGGCGGCCACCTGAATATTCTGCTCTCTCAAGGCGGCAATGACATCGTTAGCCGTCACGCCGAAGCTTGCCATCTGGTTGGGATCGAGCCAGATACGTATGGCGTAATCCAGCGCACCGATCACCTGCACCTTAGAGACCCCATTCTGCCGCGCCAGGGCATCTTTCACATTCAGGCCGGCATAGTTGGTAATAAACAGGGAATCGAAGGTCTCATTGGGGGAAACCAGGTTAACCACCATGAGGATGTTAGGGCTCTGCTTTTCGACCTTGACCCCCTGGCGTTTAACCTCCTCGGGCAGCCTGGGCATCGCCTGCTGCACCCGGTTTTGCACCTTCACCTGAGCCATGTCGGCGTCTGTGCCCACATCGAAGGTGACGTTGAGGGAGTAGCTACCGTCGTTGGCGCTCTTGGACTGCATGTAGAGCATGCCCTCTACACCGTTGACCTCAGCCTCGATCGGCTGGGCTATGGTGTCCTTGACGATATCGGCACTGGCCCCCGAGTAGCTGGTGCTGACGCTCACCTGAGGCGGTGCAATTTCGGGAAATTCGGCCACCGACAAAATGGGGATGGAGATCAAGCCCACCAGGGTCAGTACGGTCGAGATGACGAAGGCAAATTTCGGCCTATGAATAAAAAATTCACTGATCATAATGACCCCCGATTAGGCATCGTTAGCTTCTTGGAAAGGCACCGCCTGCTGCTCGACTGCCTTTACCTCGATACCCGGACGGATCTTCTGCAGACCATCCACCACGATACGCTCCCCCTCATCGAGGCCACTGAGCACGCGCCAGTCGACACCGAATCTGTCCCCCAGCTCGACCACCCGCTTCTGTACCTTGTTCTCCGTGTCGACCACCATGACGAAGCGCCCCTGCTGATCTTCCTGCACCGCGGCCTGAGGGATCAAGATAGCCTGCTCGCTGACGGGCGACTCGATCACCAGGGTGACAAACAGGCCGGGCAGCATCAGCTTACTCTCATTCTTGAAGGTGGCTCTAAGCTCCAATGTACCGGTGGCGGCGTCGACCCGGTTGCTGATAAAGTCGATATAGCCTGTCTCGTCAAACATGGTGCCGTTGGGCAGACGCAAACGGATCAAAATATCCGAGAGCTCCACATCATGTTTGGCGGCCTTGGCAAAATTCTGTTTAGCGGAGATGATGGTCTTCTCGGCAACCTGGAAATTGACCCACATGGGCTGTAGCTGTACCAGGCTGGCGAGCTCAGACTGAGGCGTGATGATATCCCCCTGGCTCACCTTGGCACCACTGATACGGCCCGAGATGGGCGCATAAACCTTGGTATAACTCAGCTGCAGTTCGGCGGCCTTGACCGCAGCCTCGGCCTGTACCACCCCGGCGGCCGTGGTCAACTTGCGACTGGTGAGTTCATCCATATCCTGGGCGCTTATCATGCCGTCGGGTAACAGGCGACGACCACGCTCCCAGTTCATCACCGCCACATCCCGCGAGGCGATGGCCTGCTTGAGCACCGCCTGTTGCTGCGCCAGCTCGGCTTCGAAGGTGGAGGGATCGATCTCAAACAGCAGCGCGCCCGCCTCGATATCGTCACCCTCGACAAAATTACGCTTTAACAGCTGGCCCTGTATCTGCGACTTGATCACCACATCTTCCGATGCCCGGGTACGGCCGACGATCTCCGTCTTGGCGCGGATCTCCTTTACCTGAGCGGTATTAACCACGACGCTGGGCATCATGGCTGGCCCGGGAGCCGGCGCCTTGCCACAGGCCAGCAGCATTAAGGCCGCGCTAAATAGGGTGAGTCGAGAGAGAATTGAGGTGTTTCTACCAAGCATTTGGGCCTCCATAGCGCCAAGCGACAATTCATGGATAACTTTGATCAGACGGCAGATAGATGTGAATGACGGCAGCGTCATTTACAACTGCTTATCATGTTAGTAACAAGCTAATACTTTCACCAGGAATAGCAAGGGCAATTATCTGACTCATTTGGCATTTTCTATATTTTTCAACTTGCGTAATCGCCAGCGAGCAGTGAGATTTGCTAAGGGTAAATGTTAACTAGCCCCACCTGAACGTCCGCAACTTGTCTATTAGCTGATGCTTTATTAAGCAGATGGCAAAATGGGCGTAAAAATGAGACACAGCACAAGGTTATGGCCGTTCTTATCGTGCTACAACAGGTTAAGGGTCTTCTCCCATGGCCGACTAAATCGGTACAAACCAGGCGAATAGTTGTTGACCCTAAAGAAATGCAGTGCCTATGATGGCCCTTGTATCCATAATCAGGAAGGTAATTTATGACAGCCATTTCTCATGTCTATAACTATACAGTCAGATGCCCGCATATTAAGGATCCCGCCCACCCAACCACCTGGCAAAACCATATCGAATTCAATCAGTCATGCGAAATTGGCCTGAATCGCATCACCAAGTGGCACGACAGATCCGGCCACCGCATCTTCGAACATGACGGCTTTATCGTCAGGGAAGCCGATGGCGAGAGCGCCTACTTCTCGATGCAGAGTGACCGGCTGAAAAATGATGGTCATATCTTGGTCACCTTTAAGATCTTTATGGACGATGCCACCAAAGACAGCTCGGTGCAGGAGATCATGACGCACCTGATCGATGACTATCGTCAGCGACTCGCCAAACTCGCCTAGTCGCCGACTCAACCACAGCTAAAGGAGCCAGATCGCCACCCGATCTGGTTCACATTTTTCTGCTCACAAAACAATCTAGTTCACATTTGCGACGCGCTAAAATGTGATGCACGCCGACTTAAACCACAAAAAGCCAAATCACAACAAAATACAAAACAAATAGTTAAAGGCAGAAACCACCTATTTCACCCACTTAACTTCGCCAACTTAGGCTAATTGTCAAAATATCGGCTCAAGCTTACACTTCTCTCCAACCGAGACAATTCTGCTGGCAGAACAATGCCAGCCAATCATCAACTTAAGCAGAATATAGGAGCAATAGCCTCATGGGTGCAGTGGCCAATATCGTCATCGTCGGCGGTGGTGCAGGTGGAATGGAAATAGCGACCAAGTTAGGTCGTAAACTGGGACGTAAGGGCAAGGCCAAGATCACCCTTATCGACTGCGCCGACAGCCACATCTGGAAACCCCTGCTCCATGAGGTCGCCACTGGGGCACTGGATATCGGCATAGACGCCATCAGCTATCGCAGCCATGCCGCCGCCCACGGTTACCATTTTCAGCAGGGGGCGATGACAGATATCGACCGAGAACATAAGCAGGTGATCCTGGCCCCCATCTTAGACGACAAGGACAACGAACTCCTGCCCGCCCGCCGCATAGACTACGACTATCTAGTGTTGGCCATCGGCAGTATCGCCAACGACTTCAACATCCCCGGCGTCAGGGAGCACTGCGTGTTTCTCGACAACACACAGCAGGCGATGCAGATCCGTACCATGCTGCTGAACAAGTTCATGCGCTATGCCAGCCACCACCAGCTGGACGACAAGATCAAGATAGCCGTCGTCGGCGCGGGCGCGACCGGCGTCGAGATGTCGGCCGAGATGCATCACGCGGTCGAGCAGCTCAGTGGCTTTGGCTACAAGATAGACACCAGCCTGCTGGAGGTGACCCTTGTTGAGGCAGACTCACGCATTTTACCTAAGGTAGAGAAGCAGGAGATCTCCCAGGCGGTGACGACCCAGCTCAATCAGATAGGCGTCAGGGTGATGACAGGCACCCGCATCGATAGGGTCGATGAGAATGCCCTGCACACCACAGATGGGCAGATCATCGCCAGCGACATGACCATCTGGTCGACCGGCGTAAAAGCCCCCGACTTTATGCGTGAGATTGGTGGGCTAGAGAGCAATCAGATCAACCAGGTGATGGTTAAGCCCAACATGCAGACCACCCGGGATCCTCACATCTTCGCCATCGGCGACTGCGCCGCCTGCCCGCAACCCGATGGTTCCTGGGTGCCGCCCAGGGGGCAGTCAGCGCGGCAGATGGCACTGATGACGGCCGACAACATAGGCCTGATGTTAGCCGGCCAGGCGCCCAGCAAGGAGTATCTCTACAAAGATCTCGGCTCCCTGGTGAACCTGTCCAAGTTCCATACCGTGGGTAACCTGATGTCCTTCATAGGTGGCGGTGTCCTGGTCGAGGGCAAGATAGCCAGGTTCGTCTATACCTCGCTCTACCGGCGCCATCTGATTGAACTCCATGGGATCTTTAAGGGCAGCCTGCTGATGTTCGCCAAGGGGATCAGCCGTATCATCCACCCTCACCTCAAACTGCACTAGGGGCTAGGGTGGAGGCTTTCGCTTACCGGACTAACGGGTTAAAATGTGACAACTTTCGTCAACATGAGATCATTATGAAAAAAATTATTAGCGCGGTTATGATCCTTGGCGCCCTCAGCGCCTGCGCCGATCTTAAAGAAGCCGGTCGCACCATAGGTAGCACCACCAAGGAAGTGACCACAGATATCGGCCACGCCACCCGAGACACTACCAAGGCTATTGGTCACGCTTCGCGCGACGCGGTTAAATCGGTTAAAGAAGATCTCAGCAAAGAAAATTAAATTGGCATGGGCCATAGTGGTCTTGAGCCATAGTGGCCTTGAGCTAAAGATAAAGAGGGCATGTCCGCCCTCTTTTTTATTCTCTAGCTCAGCCAGCAGCACTATTAAGCAGCATTAGCCCTCATCCCATGGGGCTTAGGCAGACCGTTTTCATCCACGTTAACGAAGATCATCTTATCTATGGTCACCACGGGGAGCCGGGTCACCTTGTTGCGCACCTCACAGCAGACAGTGATGGAACTGACCCCGGCGCTGATCAGCGCTAGGCCAAATTCGATCACATCCCCCTGACGCGCCGGCGTCATGAAGTTGCTTTCCGAGATGATCTTGGTGACTATGCTTTGGCTGTTCATCTGACAGGCCGCGAAGATGGCCGCCTCCTCATCTATCCAACTTAAAAGCTGCCCGCCAAACAATGCATTAGCCGGATTTAAATGTTCGGGTTTAATAAAGCGTCGACTGTAATATTTCATTTGTGCTCTCCCTGATAGACTCAGACGAAAGCGTTACAAGAAACAGACCAACAAAATAAATCAATATAAAACAGACAATTAAAAACAAGTCATCAACACGAAACTCACTAATTTAGTGCCCCGTGCACCAAGTTAACTCAGACATAAAAAGGGTTTCGACTTCTTAGCTTCATATAACTGCAATCTTAATTCACCAATTCTGTCATCTGGATACCTGACAATCAGGCCGCTTTATCTCAAATAGCGAACAATTTACTTCAACCCAATACGGATGATGAAAGTGATGATGATAAAAAGATTAGCTGCGTTGATCTCTTGCAGCCTAGTAACCATGGCCGCCAACAGCGCCGTGTTACCCAGCGTTCAGACAGACAGCCATTGGTATAAGGAAAGTGCCGAGCGGGTGTCAAACAAGGCCACACTAGAAACCAAAGCAAAGGCCAAAAACGTCATTCTATTTGTGGGCGATGGCATGGGGATCTCTACCCTGACCGCCGCGCGTATCTACCAGGGCCAGCAGCTGGCCGGCAACCAGGGTGGTGAAGAGAACTTCCTAAGCTTCGAGAAGTTCGATCATACCGCCCTAGTCAAGACCTACAACACTAACCAGCAGACCCCAGATAGCGCCGGCACCATGACAGCCATCGCCACAGGTGTTAAGTCTAAGGCTGGTGTACTCTCAGTCTCTGAGCAATCACTGCGTGGCAACTGCCTGTCATCTAAAGGCAATGAGCTGGTCACCCTAGTGGATCTGGCTAATGCCAAAGGCCTGTCGACCGGCGTAGTTTCTACCGCCCGTATCACCCACGCCACGCCGGCGGCTACCTATGCCAACAGCCCTGAGCGTAATTGGGAAGCAGACAGCAACCTGCCAGCCGAGGCGGTTGCTAACGAGTGTAAAGATATCGCCTATCAGATGGTGATGCGTGACAAGGACAACGCCCTAACGGTCGCCCTGGGTGGCGGTCGCCGCGCCTTCATCCCTGAAACCGTGACCGACGGTGAGAACAAGAAGGGTAAGCGTAAGGATGGCCTGGATCTGACCAAGGCTTGGGTCGAGAACTTCGACAACGCCGCCTATGTGTGGAACAGCGAAGAGTTCGACGCTATCGATGTTGCCGCCACAGACCACCTGCTGGGCCTGTTTAACTCATCTCACATGGAATATGAGGCCGATCGCGCCGATGATGTGGGCGGCGAGCCTTCGCTGACCGAGATGACAGCGAAATCTATCGAGATGCTGAAGAAGAACGACAACGGCTACCTACTGATCGTCGAGTCGGGTCGTATCGACCACGGTCACCACGCGGGCAACGCCAAGCGCGCCCTGGCTGATGCCGTCGAGCTATCTAACGCCGTCAAGGCCGCGGTAGAAAACACCGACCCGGAAGAGACACTTATCCTGGTTACCGCCGACCACAGCCACGTGTTCACCATCGCGGGTTATCCAAAGCGTGGTAACCCAATCCTTGGTCTGGTACATGGCGTAGACGGCAGCGTTTCGACCGCCTTGGATGGTAAGCCATACACCACCCTAGGTTACACCAATGGTCCTGGCGCCGTTGTGGGTAATCGTGACGACCTATCTTCAGTCGATACCCAAGACAAAGACTTCATGCAGCAGTCTCTTATCCCTATGGGTAGCGAGACACACGCAGGTGAAGATATCAGCCTGCACGCCACCGGCCCAGGCGCAAACCTGGTACAGGGCGTGATGGAACAGAACGTCATTTTCCACATCATCAACCAAGCCCAAGCGCTTGGCGGTACTAAGTATTAATTGGGAGCAGCAAAATGAATAAGAAACTACTTGTACTGTCTGTAGCAGCCATTCTCGGCCTAGCGGCTTGTGGTAGCGACGGTGACAACGGCAAAGATGGCGTAGCCGGCACGCCAGGTACCGACGGTAGCAACGGCACTAACGGTAAAGACTGGACTGGCGTCAACCAGTGGTATATCGACGGTCAGAACCGCGTCACCAAGGCCGCGGGCATGAGCAAGAACAACGAGGCAGGCGCCGCCAAGAACATCATACTATTCGTCGGCGACGGCATGGGCGTATCCACGGTAACGGCGGCGCGCATCTTAGACGGTCAGCTCAAGGGCCAAACTGGTGAAGAGAACTCTCTCGCTTTCGAGACCTTGCCGCATCTGGGCCTGGCTAAGACCTATAACGTCGACGGCCAAACCCCAGACTCTGCCGGCACCATGACCGCCATGGTCACAGGTGTGAAAACAGACGTTGGCGTGATCTCACAGGCCGAAGGCGTCGAGCGCGGCGTGTGTTCATCGACCACAGGCCAGGACCTGGTGACATCATTGGAACTGGCCGCTATGGCGGGCATGTCTACCGGCGTAGTCTCTACCGCCCGTATTACGCACGCCACGCCTGCGGCAACCTATGCCCATGTGCCAGAGCGTAACTGGGAAGCTGACAGCAACCTACCGGCCGAAGCCGTTGCCAACGGCTGTAAAGATATCGCCGCTCAGATGCTGGACTTCAACGACGGCAAGGGGATCAACGTGGTCATGGGTGGCGGTCGCCGCGCCTTCATCCCTAACACCACAGTGGATCCTGAGGGCAAATCGGGTAAGCGTGCAGATGGTCGCGACCTGACCGCCGAGTGGATGGTGCAGTATCCTAACGCCGCCTATGTCACCGACCGTGACAGCTTCCTGGCCATGGACACCAACACCACAGAGCACGCTCTGGGTCTATTCAACTCGTCTCACATGGAATATGACTATGACAGAGTCGAAGATGGCGTCGAAGGCGAGCCTTCACTGGCCGAAATGACGGCTAAGAGTATCGACATCCTCAGCAAGAACGACAAAGGCTTCGTGCTGATCGTCGAAGCGGGTCGTATCGACCACGCTCACCATGCCGGTAACGCGGCCCGTGCCCTGCACGACACTATCGCCCTGTCAGAGGCGGTACGTGTGGCCATGGAGAAGACCTCGGCTAACGATACCCTGCTCATGGTCACGGCCGACCACAGCCATGTGTTCACCATCGCAGGTTATCCAACCCGTGGTAACCCAATCCTGGGTCTAGTGAAGAGCAACGACTCAAACGGTCAGCCATCAGTGACCAACTCTACCGATGCCAACGGCATGCCATACACCACTGTTGGCTATGCCAACGGTCTGGGCTTTGGCTCGCTGGAAACCGGCGGCGATGAGCGTTACAACTACGCCGCCGAGCCTGGCCGTGTCGACCTGAACTACATCGACACCCAGAGCGCCGGTTTCCACCAGGAAGCCCTGGTACCACTGGGAAGCGAAACCCACGCCGGTGAAGACGTTGCCATCTTCGCCCGTGGCCCGGGTGCCAGCCTGATTGAAGGTACGGTCGAGCAGAATCACATCTTCCATGTGATGAACTTTGCCGGTGACCTGGCCAGCAAGGCAGAAGCGGCCGCGGCGCAATAAGGCGCAGCGACCCGCAGCCTGATACCCTTGTCTGCCTCCTAGCTTCAGGCAGGGTGTCAGGCTGCTTATTTAGTTTTAAGAGAAATATCGGTAGGTCTATTATGTCTCGCTCAACACTCAAGTCAGTCTCACTCCTTCTCGGCGTCACCGGCACCCTGCTTGGCTCCCTGTTGCAGGGAAATTTAGCCATGGCCAACGCCCAAGCCAACATCCAGGCAAACGTCCAGTCAGGCAGCATGAGCCATCAGCATGCTGCCACTGGCACCTTAGTCTGCGATAGCACCGCTCAGCCGAGTCGCTTTCAAGCCAGCTACCAGGTAACGGCTGGCACAGAGGGTAAGACTCAAGCCCACCAGCTCATCCTGACCCGCTTGGATGACACCATCATCTACCAGCGCAGCCCGGTCAGCTATGAGGCCTGGCAGAAAAACGGCGAGTATATCCGTTACTTCCCCGAGCAGAAGCGCTCGATAAGCTATCGCCGCAGCGATCTGCTGGCGCTCAATATCCATACGGATATCGACAAACAGTTTCATCTGATCTCTCCAGCCGCCTTGAGCCAATTCGACAAGGGCGAGCAACATCAGGAGGCCTGTTTTACCCAGCAGCGATACTCACACACGAGTAAGAACCAGCAGCAATCTTTGGCACTCGACTGGATAAGCGAGCTAGCGCTACCCGCCAGCCTGACCATTACCCAGGGCGGCCAGCAGCTTAACTACCGACTCGCAAAACTCACCCCTGTCAGTCAGCAAGAGTTCAACCTGCTAACCTCAGGCTATCAGGACCTCGACTTTGCCGACGTGGGCGACAGCGAGT
This sequence comes from Shewanella sp. Isolate7, assembly GCF_022398425.1. NCBI lineage: Bacteria > Pseudomonadati > Pseudomonadota > Gammaproteobacteria > Alteromonadales > Shewanellaceae > Shewanella > Shewanella sp. Isolate7. Next base: position 53,400 of record NZ_JAKEVJ010000012.1, read on the forward strand.
CAGACCCTTTTATCGCCAAGATGATCACCCAGGGCTTTATTCAGCATGGCAGCTCGGGCTTCTACTCGGCAGACGGTGAGCAGCTTGAAGGCAGCCATGACCATCATCACTAGGCCGTTTACCTGATAACAAAAAAGCCATCCTGAGGATGGCTTTTTGCTTTCACTGTGTTGCTTTCACTGTGGCTGTCTCGCCAGGCTAATCGCTCAGAGCAGCGCCTTGAGCTTATCAATGAAGAGGTCGATATCTTCGCGGCTGATATCCGCATGGGTCACCAGCCTCAGCGTCTTACCCGGACTGATGAGGATACCCGAGGCCTTTAGCTCCCTGGCAAGCTTGTCTATCGCCACACCGTCGGCCACGCGGGCAAACAACATGTTGGTCTGCACCTCGCCAAGGTCTACCTCAAACTCATCCAGGCTGCTTAACTGCTCGGCCAGATAACGGGCATTTTCATGGTCGATAGCCAGGCGGGCAACTTGATCGTTCAGGGCGATTTCACCGGCCACGGCTAATATCCCGGCCTGACGCATGCCGCCGCCTAGCATCTTACGCCAGCGCCGCGCCTTGTTGATCAACCGCTCATCACCGAGCAGCAGCGAGCCCACGGGCGCGCACAGACCCTTTGAGAGGCAGATGGAGACCGAGTCGAAATATTGGGTGATATCGGCAATGTCCAGATTCTGCGCCACCGCCGCATTGGCAACCCTGGCGCCATCGAGGTGGATCTTGAGCCGCTTGTTGAAGGCGAGCACCTGGGCCTCGGCCAGATAGGACTGAGGCAACACCTTGCCACCTATGGTGTTTTCCAGACTCAGGAGGCGGGTACGGGCGAAATGAAAATCGTCCGGCTTGATGGCCGCCTCGATATCAGAGAGCAAGATGCTGCCGTCAGCCTGATTAGTCAGCGGCTGAGGCTGTATGCTGCCCAGCACGGCTGCCCCGCCCCCCTCGAACTTGTAGTTATGGGCCTGTTGACCACAGAGATACTCATCGCCACGGTCACAGTGAGACATGAGCGCCAGCAGGTTGGCCTGGGTACCCGAGGAGGTAAACAGGGCACCGTCGAAGCCAAAACGCTCCGCCGCCATCGCCTCCAGTCGGTTAACACTGGGATCGTCTCCATACACATCGTCGCCAACCTGGGCATCAGCCATGGCGCGGCGCATCGCCGCCGTGGGCTGAGTCACTGTGTCACTGCGAAAATCAATCATCTTCCCCGTCCTACTCATCTTAAAATAGTACACCGAGCGCAAATATTACTCCTCGCCGCCCGCCCCCGCTAGCACCCGGCGATAAAATTATCACCCGGCGCCACCTACAACCCAGCTTAACCTGAATAAACTAATACCATACAAATTCAGGAGCACCATGACAAAGGCAACAAACTGCTAACAAGCCTGATTTAGACCCATGAAGCGATTAAAAAATCTAATCCGATTTTTTCAAAAAATCTCGCTGTCATTTATTGCTCTAGGCTGGCAATATGCGCTCTCTTTTTTCCCGACTGAATCGACAATGCAAGAAGCTGAATTTATCACCCTCCTCTGGCTCATCGGCATACTGGCCGAGGCTATGACAGGCGCGCTGTGCGCCGGCAGAAAACAGATGGATCTGTTCGGCGTGGTCATCATAGGTTGTACCACCGCCATCGGTGGCGGCACCCTGCGCGATATTCTCCTGGGCAACTATCCGCTCATCTGGGTCGAGAACATCCACTACCTGTTGGCCATCGCCTTCGCCTCCCTGCTGACGGTGCTCATCTCCCCCGTGATGCGCTATCTCTCCAAGCTGTTTCTGACCATAGACGCGCTTGGGCTGGCGGTATTCTCCATTGTCGGCGCCCAGAAGACCTTGCTCTTGGGTTTTAGCCCGGCTCTGGCCATCGTCATGGGCGTGGTAACCGGCGTCTTCGGCGGGGTGATCCGCGACATCCTCTGCAATCAGGTGCCGCTGATCTTCAAGAAGGAGCTCTACGCCCTGGTCTCTCTGACCACCGCCAGCCTCTACATGCTGCTACGCAGCTATGAGATCACCGAGTGGGTCAACCTAGCCATCAGCCTGAGCGTCGGCTTTAGCTTCCGCATGCTGGCTATTCGCTACCACTGGGGCATGCCCAAGTTTGACTATCAACACGGGGATCAGGGGAATCAGGATAGCCAGGCACATTAAGATTTAGCGAACCTTTCACCAACCCTGATATCGCAAAATCCAGGCACAAAAAAAGGTCGGCAAATGCCGACCTTTTTGCTGTCAATCAACCTAAGGCTTAAGCCGCCGGGGTCTCTTTGACATAGATATCCATCTGTGGATACGGAATACCGATATTGTTCTCATCCAGCGCCAGCTTGATCTGCTCTAGGATCTCGAAACGAGCTGGCCAGTAGTCGCTACCCTTGACCCATGGACGTACCACGAAGTTAACCGAAGAATCCCCTAGCTCGGTCAACGCCACTGTGTAGCCTGGATCTTTCAGGATATGGGCGTTGTTGTCCAATACCTGCTTAAGCACGTCTTTAGTCTGCTTAAGGTCGGCATCGTAAGAGACACCGATCACCAGGTCGATACGACGGGTTTCCATGGCCGAGTAGTTGGTGATGGTGCCGTTCATGATTGACGAGTTAGGCGCCACGATCACCTTGTTGTCCGGGGTGCGCAGCTTAGTCGAGAAGATGGTGATCTCATCGACCGTACCCGCGATACCGGCGGCCTCGATATAGTCACCCACGCGGCATGGACGAAACAGTACCATCAAGACGCCAGAGGCGAAGTTAGACAGCGAGCCCTGCAGAGCCAGACCCACGGCCAAACCGGCGGCACCGATCACGGCAACCAGAGAAGCGGTCTGCACACCTATCTGACCTAGGGTCGCGATAACGGTGAAGACAAACACCAAGGCCCAGGCCATGTTGGCCACAAAGGAGACCACAGTCTTGTCGATCTTGCGTTTATTCATCAACTTAGTGGTAAGGTTCTTAGCCACCTTGGCAAAGTACTTACCGATAAAGAAGATGACGATGGCAAAGATCACCTGAAGACCATAGGTCACGATCAGCTCAGGCGCTTGCTCGATATATTTATCCAAATTTTCCATGTAACGCTCCCTAATAAAATGGACCAGGATTATCTGGCCTCAACTATAAACTCGACTCTGCGGTTTAAGGCTCGCCCACCAGGACCAAGGTTATCGGTCACGGGCTGGCTGGCACCCTTGCCGACTATCGACAGCCTCAGTGCCTCAACACCATAATCTTGTACAAAAATCTGTTTTACTCGCTCGGCGCGCTGGCGCGACAGGTTCATATTGACCGCCTCGCTGCCGATGTTATCCGTGTGGCCGACTAGCGTTAACTTGGCATCGCTCACCTTTAGAAAGCCATGCACCTTTGCCAGCTGCGGCCATTGGTCGATACCCACCTCAGCGCTGCCGAAGGCGAAATAGACGCGAACGATTTCAGGCTCACTCGCACCTTGTTTAGCCGTGCTAGCTTGTTTAGCCGTGCTAGCTTGTTTAGCCGTGCTAGTTTGCTTAGCCGTGCTAGTCTGCTTAGCCGTGCTGGTTTGCTTAGTCGGCTCGACGCTTTTACCGGGCTCAGCCCCCTCACAAGCGATCAGTTGCGACGCCGCCCCCTTAGGGGCAATGCATGCCATCGCTTCGGCTCTAATCTCACAGCCCATAGCATCGACGGCGACATTGGGGCGCGAGTGTGGGCAGGCATCTTTGCTGTCTGGCACCCCGTCTCGATCCCTATCGACCCAGCCCTGAGCCTGCACGGCGCCGGCAAGCCAGACGCTGCAAAGCACGCCTAACAGGCCCTGACTCGCCTTTAAAACAAAGGCACTGCCCATTACACGGCAAATGGGCTTTACGCGACCACCCGCCATTAGCTTGCTTAGTTCAGTCATAGGAGTCACTCATGCCAATCACTCAAACAGAGCTGTCTCAAAACGCATGAAAAACAATCAAATATAAAGATGCAGACAGGGATACATTTTATATCCTTCTGCCTGCATCTCCAATATAAGAATATCTATCTAGTGAAATTAATTCTCATTCTGGCCTTCACCTGGCCGCCGAGCCCAGTCTAGCCATTAAGAGCCCACACGCTGCCCATAAAACTTAGATCTTGCCCAGTCAAAAAGCCAGTTAAAGATAATGGCATAGAAGAAAAACACCACCAGGAAAACCGCTTCCAGCATCAGCGCCTGCCAGATGGAAATGGCTAAGAACCAGGCCACCACGGGCACGGTTACAAACACTAGCCCCCCTTCGAACCCCAGGGCATGAAGCACACGCAGCTTAAGCGTGCGCCTGGTGCGATCTTCACCGAAATACTTATCGAACTGCAGGTTGTAGAAGTAGTTCCAGGTGACTGTGTAGAGACTAAGACCGATCCCCACGGCGGCCATCTCGGCCACCCCATGGCCGGTAAACCAGATGGCGATGGGCACCACCAGCACCAGGGCAAAAATTTCAAACAGCACAGAGTGCAGGATTCTCTCTGCTGTAGACATGCTGGTTGTAGGTATGATCTCTGTAGACACAATCTTTGTAGACACTATCTTGGTAGACATGAGCGTCGCTCCGCAAAATTAACTTGCGGCCATTTTTATCCACAAATATGATACTTAAAAGTTAGATACCATCTCATTTTACGATATGCCGACACTCGAACAGCTACAACTCTTTCTATCAACGGTGGAAACCGGCTCCTTCTCGGCGGCGGCCAGGCGCCTCAACAAGGTGCAGTCAGCGGTGAGCCAGCAGATCATCAACATGGAGATAGATTGCGATACGCAGCTGTTCGACCGTAGCGGTCGCTACCCAGTGCTGACCCAGGCAGGCCAGACCCTGTTACCCCAGGCCAGGGCCGTGATTGCCCAGCACCTGAGGCTGCAATCTCTTATCGACTCGCTGGACGCCGGACTGCCGCAGCAGTTTCGTGTGGCCATAGACGAAGGGGTTCCCTTCGCCGAGTTTAGCCAGCACCTGAGCCTGTTTGCCGACCGCTATCCCCTGATGCAGCTCGAACTGCGTACCCTGCCCAGCAAGGAGATTATCGAGCAGGTCAGGCAACAGAGCGTAGACATGGGGGTCGTCTTTAGCGAGGAGATCTATCCCCAGCAGATAGACTTTGAATCCCTGGGCTCGGTGAAGTTTGAACCTGTGGTCAGCCCCAAGCATCCGCTGGCCAAGGCGCCCATGAACAATCTCGACCAGTTGAAACTCCATCGCCAACTCACCATAGGCAGCAAACAGGGCCCGCAGTGGCGTTTTCAGGCGGAGCACTCGCCCCAGCTCTGGCTCGCCGACAACTACTATGCCCTGCTGGATCTGGCTAAGTCTGGCTTTGGCTGGGCCCTGCTGCCCGAACACCTGGTGCTGGACGCCTTAGAGCAGGGGCAGCTTTGCCATATTCCACTCACCATGGAGCAGATGGGCTGGATTGCCAATGTGGATCTGATCCAGCACAGCAGCGTCAATCAAGAGGTAAGCGGGGTATTCCGTCAGATCTTAACCGCGGCCATCGCCTAAGGGACATGCCTAAGATAGCGAGTAGACAAGGGTAGGATAGATGATGAGCGCGGCGAGCCAAGAGGCTCGCCGCAAATAGACTCGGTCTGGTCTAATTACTGAGTGAGGCCTGCTGATACCAATGGCTCCAGGCGGGTCTGGCGGTGGTGGCCATGTGGGACTGCATCCCTTCCAGCAAGCGAACCAGCAATGCCCTGTCTTCACTCTTGCTGGAATAGAACAGAGGATCGTAGAAGCAGCGACGCTGCAGAGGTTCGAGCTGGGTATCGAAGCCGCGATCGACTCCCGATACACAAAGATCCCGCGCCTTGAGCTGCAGGGATAAGGCCGCCTCGTCTTCCAGCAGATGTGCCACAGGGCCCATGAGAAGAATAAGTGCCAGACGTCCCGGCGGATTCTTCTGCCAGTGCTCCAGCTCACCCGACTTGGCACCCACCAGCAGTTGCTGCCAATGACTCAAGGTCTCCTGGCTCAGCTCCTTGGCCTCGACACCTTCGCCCTTCTCATAGTGGTGAAACCACTGCTGTAAAAACTGTTCCACGCTGCCCCCTAGATACGATTAAAGATACGATTAAATCATGAGTTTAAAAAATCTTGGTCGAGGCAGGATAACACCAGGCCAGCGGTCGGATAACTTGGACTTTGGTCGAAGGAAGTCCTAAATAGGGGTGACACGGCGTCGAGCGGCTCACACTTTTGCTTAAGCACTAAGGAAGGTGCGAACAAGTCGTCGCACAGCTCTGGCTTTGATAGCAGCGACAGTTCAAGGCATTCAACTGAGGGCATGCCGAGGCCTGCTGAAGTTGAATAACGCCGAAATGGTGTTGCTATCAAAGCCCCGCAGGGCGAGGCTTACAGCGGTATTTGCTGCGTTACAGTTCTTGCGAAGGACTAGGGCCATTCGCTGCAAACTGTGCCTAGCATCTATCCACTTTAAGCACACGCAGAGCAAGCCGCACAGCTCTGGCTTTGATAGCAGCGACAGTTCAAGGCATTCAACTGAGGGCATGCCGAGGCCTGCTGAAGTTGAATAACGCCGAAATGGTGTTGCTATCAAAGCCCCGCAGGGCGAGGCTTACAGCGGTATTTGCTGCGTTACAGTTCTTGCGAAGGACTAGGGCCATTCGCTGCAAACTGTGCCTAGCATCTATCCACTTTAAGCACACGCAGAGCAAGCACGGGACTTATTCGCACCTTCCCTAAAGTAACAGAGGCAAATAACAGGGGCCCTAAATAGGGGAAACAAAACGACAGGCATAAAAAAGCGGCCAAGGGGCCGCTTTAATAACAAACTGAAAGGCTATTTCGCCGCTTTCTGTGGTGGGTAGCTAAGCATCATGGCCGCTACCGCCTTATTAACCACCTCGACGCGCTCCTCTGGCGTACTCTTATCTCGGATGGTATCGGCAACCGAGCCGCGCCAGATGAGGTTACCCGTCTCTCTGTTGATCATATCCAGCACTAAGGTTCCCACCTCATACTCGCGCACCGTGGTTTGAGTATGCACACTGCCGCTCCAGCCCCAGCCTGGACGATAGTAGTAGGGGTCATAACCAAAGTTGGTATTAAAGGTATCGACATTGATCTTCTTATCGACCTTAGTGAAGTAGTTCACCAGCACGTCGGCACTGTCTGCCTCGACCTTACTGATTCCCTTCATCTGCAGTTCACGGTCTACCGCCTCGCGAACACGCTGATCCATCAAGCCGTCTAAGTTATAGGTAGTATCCTCTGTCTTCTTAACCACCCAGGCATAGGTCTTCACCTCATCGAAGTTGACCTTAGGATCATAATCGGAGCTGGTTTTCAGTGTGCTACAGGCCGAAAGGGCAAGTGCAGCGGCCAAGATAATCACCTTTTTCATAGACTCTCCAGCATGTTTCAGACATGGCTTAAACAGGAATTTATCCTAAAGCTTACCTAGCAAACCTCTGTTCTACAACTCTTCTTTATTGTAAATGGCGTTTCATTCAGCTTGACTTCAGCAAAAACCCAAATGATAATGATTATCAGTTAAGGTTAATTAAGATTCGTATCATGACTTGGTTTATCACAGCATTTGTTATCGCCAGCGCCATCTTTATGTTTGCCCCAAAATCCCTGGCCACGCCCATGGCGGACAGCACTAAGATCAAGGCCTCCCAGTGGGTGCTCTTTACCCTGCCTATGCTGGCACTGCTTGTCATGATGATCGCCCTGGCAACGGGTTATAGCTCGAGCCACGCCAGCATAGCCATCGGCTTCGCCCTCACCGCCTGTAGCGTGGCCATCAGCCGCTTTCATCGTCTCATCCTTCCCTGCGCCGCCTACACAGGCCTGTCACTGCTGATGTTGTCGCTGCAGTACCTTTAATTTTTGCAAGAGGAGTTTTGCACAACCAGCTTTGCTCACTGATTGCGACGGCTCACCTGTCGCCTTGGGATACAAGAGCACCGATATCTCCCTGCATTTGGTATCGGTCCTTATCCATGACCACCCTAGGGTGGTCTTTTTTTTGTATCTAGGGATTACTCCTCCCACAAGGGAGTTTCAATTTGATAGACTCAGGGTATCTTAGTTAAGTGTGTGACAGATGATGAGAATCGATCCCAATATTGCCCTGGTGTACAGCACAGATGGCGGCAAAATCGACCAACCCAAGGAAACCAAGGCTATCCCGGAAGGCGATGGCATAGTACGCATTCATAAAGACAGCAAGGGCCGTAAAGGCAAAGGCGTCTCGGTGATCAAGGGCCTGGGCCTGGACGAGAAAGCACTCAAAGCCTTGGCGCAGAAACTCAAGAAACAGTGCGGTTGCGGCGGTACGGTAAAAGAGTTCAACATAGAGATCCAAACCGACAACCGTGAACAACTGAAAACCCTGTTGGAAAAGCTTAATTATCAGGTGAAACTGGCGGGTGGTTAACCCATTGGAGCGCTAGATGGAAAGTTTGCAAAATCATTTACTCATTGCCATGCCCTCGCTCAAGGATACCTTTTTCGAGCGCAGCGTGATCTACCTGTGCGAGCACAACGAACAAGGTGCCATGGGGCTGATGATCAACCGCCCCATAGGGGTCGATGTCAATGAGCTGCTCAGACAGATGGAGCTGGATGATTTTCATACCATAGAGAGCATCAACAGCAAGGTTCTGGTGGGTGGCCCGGTTGGGCAGGAGAAGGGCTTCGTGCTGCATACGCCGCAGTCACAGTGGAGCAACAGCCAGCAGATCAGTGATGAACTCATGCTCACCACCTCCCGCGACGTACTCACCTCCCTAGGCGGCAAAGAGGCGCCCGAACAGTTTATCGTCGCCCTCGGCTATGCAGGCTGGGGACGCCACCAGCTAGAACAGGAGCTGGCCGACAACACCTGGCTCTCCATCCCCGCCAATATGGACCTGATGTTCAACACAGCTCATGAGCAGCGCTGGCAGAAGGCCACAGAGTCATTAGGTTTCGACATCTGGCAGCTCTCCTCCCAGACAGGTCACGCCTAACAGTAAAGGATAAAATTCACTATGAGTTCAGCAAGTGTCTTGGGCTTCGACTTCGGCACCAAGAGCATAGGCGTCGCCATCGGCCAGCAGATCACAGGTAGCGCCACCCCTCTCGCCTCCCTCAAGGCCAACGACGGCATCCCCAGATGGGAGGAGATAGAGGCGCTCATCAAGGAGTGGAAACCCGACCTTATCGTCGTCGGCCTGCCCCTCAACATGGATGGCACAGAGCAGGAGATGACCCAGCGAGCCCGCAAGTTCGCCAACCGCATCAGCGGCCGCTTCGGCGTCAAAACCGCCACCCAAGATGAACGCCTCACCACAGCCGACGCCAAGGCCAGGCTGTTTGAGATGGGGGGCTACAAGGCCCTCTCCAAGGGCCAGGTCGACTCCATGTCGGCGGTACTCATCATCGAGAGTTATTTCGAGAATCTCTACTAAAATTTGAACGTTAGATCGCGGCCAAACAAGGCCGCTTTTTTTTGCGCGGAAACTCACTTCCCCAGTTTATTAAAGCTCTTAGCCCTCACCTTAATTGACAGTTTCAATGTCAACCGAGCGTTAACCGTTATTGCTTTGAATTGCTTGCAGCAGGTGCAGTGCATGGACGCACCAATGTCGCGAACACAGGGATGTGTATGAGCGACCTTGTTGTGCAGATAAGCCTGTAAAACGCCGACTCTTTGTTTATGGAGAATAGTCCCTTTAGGCTCTGCCGAAACATCTGATGTGAATGGACTCACGAATGCCGCGATGACATGGACATCAAAGAGCGGCCCTGTTTCGGAAGCTCACCGGCGTATCTACACCCAGTTATCCATCTCTTCGATTTAGCGTTATAGGAAAGTTCTAGACAAAAAGCCGTTAGGCTTACAGATCTTTCGAATAAAAACTTCTATGGAATGACGCCTTAAGCAGAGGCGCCGCTTGCGGCGTCCTACTGGCTCAACTTGTTAGGCGCATGTACCCACTGAACCATGCAGCTTTGCAAGTACGCTTCCGATATCAAATTCGCTTCTTGGGTCAATTGTTACAATTGAACTTCTAGGCCAAAGTACTTTGGCACTTTCCTCGTTCGGGAAAGGATCAATCAAAACAACATATTCAACTCTTGAGCCATGGATTTTTAAGTACTCTAGCAATGCTTCATCATATGGATTAAACGCAAAGCCAAATATGATTAATGAGTTACTTTTTTTTAAAATACTTGCCCCCAGCTCCCAAACATCATTCAGTTCAACAGGTGGAGTTTTTTCGGGTGCTGGAGGAACAATAAATGCGTAGCCATTTCTTCCAGGCTTGCCGCTAGTATATTTTGTTTTTTCATCCCAAGATAATGAGCCATGCAACTTAGCTAGTGGAATTGAGCCTGTGACAGTTAAATGAGCATTTTGCCATGGGAATTGTGGATTTATACCTCTTCCATAAAGCTGCTCACCAACAACACCGTAATTGAAACCAGACATTCCCAGAGCGCACTCAACGATTGTGTCGTAATTACAAGTAAGAATGCCTGCCAACCCATTTTGACTTAAGGAGTTAAAAAACTCGTTAAGGAATATGATCTTTTCGTTTTCTCTTACGGCTCGTTCATCAAACATCGCGGCAGTATATGAGCCACTAATTCTTGTCATGAAAGGTTCAGTCAAACGGCGGCTAACATACCAAATAACTCGACTTTTGCGATGTGATGACTTGTTCATACACCAGTAAACAAACTTCTCAGCAGTTACATTAGGATTTTCTTTTCGCCAGTTAGTCCAATCAGCTTCTATTAGAGACAGTCTCTTTTCTTCCTGCTCAGATGTGGTTGAGATATCAAAATCAAATAATTGATTTACTAAGGGAAGATCGAAAGCCCACTTTGAAAAACCTGCACCCAAAAATAAAGTTACCACAATGTTTCCTTACTGCGCCTAACGCCCCGCGCATGCGCGCGAACTTGTGAGCGTCGCCGCAGCCGAAGGCTGCAAATAACGCGGCTTGTTATGTGTGAATTTCAAATCGAAGCTCCCCGCCAGATATTTTTATATTGCCAAAATCACCGATAAGCTCAAATCCACCATCGACCACCTGCAATGTATCAATGTTGCCATAATCAATTGAACCGTCTGGATCAGTTGATGACATTACAGCTGACTTGGATTTTAAGCCAATTACAGAAACTGTATTAACGAATTGAAGTCTTGCTTTTCGGTAACACGTATATTCATTTAGGGAAGGTGCGAATAAGTCCCGTGCTTGCTCTGCGTGTGCTTAAAGTGGATAGATGCAAGGCACAGTTTGCAGCGAATGGCCCTAGTCCTTCGCAAGAACTGTAACGCAGCAAATACCGCTGTAAGCCTCGCCCTGCGGGGCTTTGATAGCAACACCATTTCGGCGTTATTCAACTTCAGCAGGCCTCGGCATGCCCTCAGTTGAATGCCTTGAACTGTCGCTGCTATCAAAGCCAGAGCTGTGTGCTTGCTCTGCGTGTGCTTAAAGTGGATAGATGCAAGGCACAGTTTGCAGCGAATGGCCCTAGTCCTTCGCAAGAACTGTAACGCAGCAAATACCGCTGTAAGCCTCGCCCTGCGGGGCTTTGATAGCAACACCATTTCGGCGTTATTCAACTTCAGCAGGCCTCGGCATGCCCTCAGTTGAATGCCTTGAACTGTCGCTGCTATCAAAGCCAGAGCTGTGCGACGACTTGTTCGCACCTTCCTTAGCTTTGGCTGAACAAAATATTTGGACTCTGGCCAAATGCTGGCCTCCAGCTCAAAGCACAGGCAGTTATTTTCATAGTTCCAATCCAAAACGAAAGAATCATTGAGATCGATACCGTTGAATACTTCCATTTGACGCCAATCCATATTCACTCACACATAACGCCGCGCACAGGGGCCGACAAAAAAGCGCAGCGTTTTGACGGTCCCAGCGACCAACGAGAGCGACTGCTGCGCCTTGTTATGTTTGAGGCTCAGGTAAAATCCAGGCTTAGTATTTCACCGGTATCGTTTAGCTCATCCCAAACACAATTTACCTCAGTTTGGCTGTTGCAGCTTTTACATGAAACCTCGCCGGAAGCAGAATATTGAGTTGTGTGGTTGCCAGATGGTTGTGAGTCTTCGACTTCTAATTCAGAGAGACTGAACTCAATCTCTTCTCCACACTCATCATTACTGCACGTTATCGTTGGCATATTTTTCTCCTTGAGTTTGACTTTCAAACATAACATTTTATTAGTGCGCATGCGCGTTTACCTCGTTGGACCAGTGAAAACGCGCACAGCTAACTATCTGTATGTAATGAACTTATCAGCATTTTGCCAAATATACCATCCGGAAAAACGCGCATGCGCGTTTTCCAAACCTATTATTTACTTAATCAAAAATATAAGCAGTTAATTTTAATAGCATTTATTTTAGTAACAATGGGAAAACGCGCACGGATTTCGACCTGAAATCACCCAAAAGTCACACAATTTAAATACGACTGTATGCCTGTCCAATTTCAACTACTCGTTATGAGTTGCTTCAAATAAGCAAAGATGTGCTAAGTCTTTCCCATCTATCGGCAACAAATGAAGGCAAATCGAAGAGATATATAACCCGGTGTAGATGCATCTGCGGACGTCGATGGCAGGGATGCCATCGTCGAGCCTCCACGGATGGATTCACGGCGAGTAGCAGATGTATCTGCACAAGAGCGAGCCGCAGGCTATAAATAACAATGAAGGTTAAAACTTTAATTCCCCTTAACAAGTGATAACTCCATCGCGAAGCCTCCAAGGACGTGCTCCAACAACGTCCCTGTTTAACTGCCAGTTCGGCATCCATGCCTCTCGTTCGTAAGCTCGAAGCTATGCTTCACTCACCGTGCCAAAAGAGTGCTTGCACATAAGCCTGCTGCAGGCAATTGATGGAAGTGAAGGTACAACCTTCAATACGCTAAACAGATAACAATCAAGCCTGCTGCAAAGCTGATGTGCAACTCCCCCCCCCTTTAACCTAACTCAGCTAAAGATACGGCTTCACCAAATTCGCCATCATCTCGATATGATCATCCCTGTCATTGAGGCAGGCAATATAACGATACTTCTTACCACCGGCCTGGGTGAAGACGGCGCGGTTTTCATGCTCTATCTCCTCTAGTGTCTCCAGACAGTCGGCGCTAAAGGCGGGACAGACGATGGCGACATCATCTACGCCCTGTTTCCCTAGGGCTTCCAGGGTAGCATCCGTGTAGGGGCCGAGCCACTTGGCCTTACCGAAGCGCGACTGGAAGGAGGTGACATACTCCTCTTCGGCTAGCCCTAGGCGTTCGACCACCAGGCGGGTGGTCTTTTGGCACAGGCAGTAGTAGGGATCGCCAAGATGCAGGTTACGCTCGGGCATGCCGTGGTAAGAAAGCACTAACTTCTTAGGCTTGCCATGCTTTGCAAAATCCTCGGCGATAGACTCGGCCAGCGCGGCAATATAGTCAGGGTGGTCGTGGTAGCTGTTGATAAAATGCAGCGACGGCAGGTAGCGCCAGGTGGTCAGCTCTTTAGCCATAGCATCGAATGCCGAAGCCGTGGTAGGCGCGGCGTACTGAGGATAAAGAGGCAAGACGATAAGCTTGTCGCAGCCCTCTGCATGCAGCTTTTTCAGCGTCTCCTTGACGCTCGGCTGACCGTAACGCATGCAAAAATCCACATTGACCGCCATGCCCGCGTCACTCAGGCTTTGCTGAAGCTTGTCGCGCTGGGCCTTAGTGATGGCCATCAGGGGTGAGCCCTGCTCGGTCCAGATAGACTGATACAGGGCCGCCGACTTGGCCGGGCGGACTCTGAGTATGATGCCATGGAGGATCAGCATCCACAGAAGCTTAGGGATCTCGACCACGCGAGGGTCAGACAGAAACTCCGCCAGATAACGCCGCACCGCGCCCGTGGTTGGCGCGTCCGGTGTGCCCAGATTCATCAGCAGCACTGTGGTCTTGCCACGACCACCATGGCCCTGCTGTTTATTTAATCCAAAGTATTTTGCCAAAGTGATTCCTTGTTTTATCTGTGTTGCCCAAGGCGCTTTCTTCTTTGCGCCTGGACGCCTAGGTGCCTGGCTAGCCGAGGCTAATGATGCATGGGCTTCAGTACGCGGCTGGGCCCCTTAGAGATCAATCGCCACACATAAAAAAACCGATAACGGCATTATCGGTTTTTTCAAAGTACTTTAAGAGGCTAGTCAAGATCCAGCGTCACGCCTTCCATGAAGCCTGAACTGGCCGACTCTGAGCTTTGCAGCTTGATCATCAAGCGCAGATCGTTTGGCGAGTCGGCGTAGTGCAGCGCATCCGAGTAGCTGATCTCTCCTTCCACATAGAGCTTAAGCAGCGCCTGGTCGAAGGTCTGCATCCCCTGCTCGTTGGATTTCGCCATGGTTTCCTTAAGCAGGTGCAGCTCGTTCTTCTGGATAATACTGGCAACCCTTGGGGTGTTGATCAACACCTCGATGGCCGCCCGGCGCCCCGTACCGTCGCTCTTAGGCACCAGTTGTTGCGCCACGATGCCGCGAAGGTTTAGCGATAAATCGAACAACAGCTGTTGGTGTTTGCTCTCGGGCACCAGGTGCATGATGCGGTCCAGCGCCTGGTTAGCGTTGTTGGCGTGCAGGGTAGCCATACACAGGTGACCGGTTTCGGCGAACGACAGGGCAAACTCCATGGTCTCCTGGGTACGGATCTCACCGATGAGAATCACGTCTGGCGCCTGACGCAGCGAGCTCTTAAGCGCGGCATCGAAAGAGTCGGTATCTATGCCCACCTCACGCTGGGTGATGATGCTCTTGCGATGGTCGTGCACGAATTCCACCGGATCTTCGATGGTCAGAATATGGCCACGGGCGTTGGCGTTACGATAACCCACCAGGGCCGCCAGCGAGGTCGACTTACCCGTACCCGTCCCCCCCACCATGATGATAAGGCCACGCTTACTCATCACCAGATCTTTCAAGATAGGTGGCAGTTTAAGATCTTCAACCAGCGGGATCTTGGTCTCAATGCGACGCATCACGCAGCCTGGCGACTCACGCTGCCAGAAGGCACTGACACGAAAACGCCCCAGGCCTTTCTCGCCATAGGCGAAGTTACACTCGCGGGTCTCGTGAAACTCTTTACGCTGGGCCTCAGTCATCAAGGATTCGACAAACTCCAGCGCCTGGGCCGGGGTAAAGGGGTTCTCGGCAAGGGGACGCACCTCACCATCGACCTTAGCACTGGGGGGAAAGCCGGCGGTGATAAACAGATCCGACGCCTTACGCTCTACCATCACCTTTAAAAATGGACGAACTTCCATACTCAAACCTTATTAGAAACTAGCGTTTTTATTAGAACTCTTGGCCATCGCATCTTCACGGGTAATAAGGCCACGACTGACCAGATTTTGCAGACACTGGTCTAGGGTCTGCATGCCGTGAGCCATACCCGTCTGAATAGCCGAGTACATCTGCGCCACCTTATCTTCACGGATAAGGTTACGAATCGCCGGGGTACCCATCATGATCTCGTGCGCCGCCACACGGCCACCGCCCACCTTCTTAATAAGGGTCTGGGAGATAACCGCCTGTAGCGACTCTGACAACATGGTTCGCACCATACTCTTCTCACCCTCAGGGAATACGTCGACCACACGGTCGATAGTCTTCGCCGCCGAGGTGGTGTGCAGGGTACCAAATACCAGGTGACCGGTTTCCGCCGCCGTCATGGCCAGGCGAATGGTTTCGAGGTCACGCATCTCACCCACCAGGATCACGTCCGGGTCTTCACGCAGTGCACTTCGCAGCGCGGCGTTGAAGCTGTGGGTGTGTCTGTGCACTTCACGCTGGTTGATAAGACATTGCTTGTTCTGGTGCACGAATTCGATAGGGTCTTCGATGGTCAGGATATGGTCGTGACGGTTTTCGTTCACATAATCTATCATGCCGGCCAGGGTGGTACTCTTACCCGAACCGGTTGGGCCTGTGACCAACACCAGACCACGGGGAAAGCTGGCAATCTTCTTGAAAATCTCAGGGGCGCCCAATTTCTCCAGGCTTAAGATCTCGCTGGGAATGGTACGGAACACGGCCGCGGCGCCGCGCGACTGGTTAAAGGCGTTCACACGGAAACGGGCTAAGTTGGGCACTTCGAACGAGAAATCTATCTCTAAATGCTCTTCATAATCTTTACGCTGTTTGTCGTTCATGATGTCATAAACGAGGCTGTGTACGCCTTGATGATCCAGGGCAGGCAGATTGATCTTTCTGACCTCACCATCAACACGTATCATGGGAGATACTCCCGCAGAAAGGTGTAGATCCGACGCGTTGTGTTTTACACTAAAGGCAAGTAACTCTGTGATTTCCATAGTATGGGATATCCATTCAACCAAAAACTTACAACATGACAACAATAGCAGACAGACTGGCCCACGCCCACCAAAGAATCGCTCAAGCGGCGCAAAATTCATCACGTGATAGCAAGGAGATTCAGCTGCTGGCGGTCAGTAAAACTAAGCCCATAGATCAGATAGTAGCGGCATATGATGCCGGGCAGCGACTTTTTGGTGAAAACTATGTCCAGGAGGGTGAAGAGAAGATAAATGCCCTGCGCGAAAGCCATAACGACATCGAATGGCACTTCATCGGCCCGCTGCAGTCAAACAAGACACGCACCATCGCCGAACACTTCGACTGGATGCACACCCTGAGCCGGGAGAAGATTGCCAGGCGCCTGAGCGAGCAGCGCCCCGATCACCTTGCGCCGCTGCAGGTCTGCATCCAGGTGAATGTCAGCCAGGAGGAGAGCAAGTCGGGTGTCAAGCTCGACGAGGTTGCGCCCCTGGCCGAGGTCATCGCCTCCCTGCCCAAGCTGACCCTGAGAGGCCTGATGGCGATTCCCACCGCCACAGATGACCAGGCCGTGCAGCGCGCCGAGTTTAGTCAGATGCAGACCTTATTTAACGCGCTGAAACAGCGGCACCCAGAGCTTGATACCCTCTCCATGGGGATGAGCCAGGACCTGGAGCAGGCGATTGCCGCGGGCTCGACCATGGTGCGGATCGGCAGCGCCATCTTCGGCGCCCGGGATTATGCCAAAGCCTAGAATATCGCGCCTAAGGCTTAGCCCTTGTAATTAGCCTAAGCGCCCAAATATAGATAGTTAGACGAATAAATAGAGACCCTTATGACACAGAAGAAGATTTGCTTTATCGGCGCGGGCAACATGACCCGCAGCATCACCAGCGGCTTGGTCAAGGGCGGCTATGCACCGCAGCTTATTCATGCCACCAACCCAAGCGAAGGCAAACTCATCGCCCTGAAACAGGATTTAGGCATCCAGGTCTCCCACGACAACCTGAAGGCCGCCGATGAGGCCGACGTTATCGTGCTGGCGGTCAAGCCACAGCTGATGCAGCAGGTGTGCGAGGCGATGAGCGAGCTAAACCTTAAAGACAAGCTTATCGTCACCATCGCCGCGGGGGTCAGTGCCGAGCGTTACCACGCCTTCTTCAAGCAGCCCATTCAGCTTATCCGCACCATGCCAAATACTCCGACTCAGATAGGCCTCGGCATGACCGGGCTCTACGCCGAGCCAGGCGTGGGCGAGCAGGACCGTCAGCTGTGTGAGCAGCTGATGCAGACAGGCGGCGAAACCGTATGGGTCGACAAGGAAGAAGATCTCAATCAGGTGATCGCCCTGGCGGGCAGCTCGCCGGCCTATTTTTTCCTTATGATGGAGGCTATGATTGACAGTGCCAAACGCGATGGCGTCGACGAGCAGACAGCCCGCGAGATGGTGCAGCAGGCCGCCCTGGGCGCCGCCTCTATGGTGAAGCAGAATCCACAGCTTTCACCGGCGCAACTAAGGGAGAATGTCACCTCTAAGGGAGGCACCACGGCGCAGGCGCTGGCGGCGTTCGAGCGCGCCGGCCTGAGGGAGATAGTGCGCACCGCCATGCACGACTGCATGGACAGGGCCCAGGAGATGGCGAAGCAGTTTTAGGGCTGGCCTTATATAGGCTTAACCCTAGTTTTATTCGATACAAACAAGTAGAGAAACACAATGGATGCATTAAGTTTTTTAGTGAACACCCTGTTTGACCTTTACCTCATGGTAGTCATCATTCGTATCTGGTTACAGCTGGCCCGCGCCGATTTTTACAACCCCTTCAGCCAGTTTGTGGTCAAGGCGACTCATCCTATCGTCGGCCCTATGCGCCGCTTCCTGCCGCCGCTGGGTGGACTTGATACCGCCTCGGTGGTACTCGCCCTGGCGGTCGTTGTGATTAAGTTTGTGATCCTCAGCCTGATGGCGGGCGCCGCCATCAACCTACCTATCATACTCCTGGTCGCCCTGGTCTCAGTGCTGAAACAGGCAGGCGTGCTGCTGTTCTGGATGCTGATCCTGCGTGCCATTCTCAGCTGGGTCAGCCAGGGACATAACCCGATTGAGATGGTGATGGCGCAGCTGACCGAGCCGCTGGTCGCCCCTATCCGCCGGGTGATCCCGCCCATGGGCGGCCTAGATTTTTCGGTGATGATCTTTATGTTCGGCCTGATCTTCATCAACAAGCTGCTGTCGCAATACGTTCCCTTCTGGGCCAACGTCTAGATGGCGCTAGTGACACGAGAGCAGGATGACCTCGTCATCAGGCTCTATATTCAGCCCAAGGCCAGCCGGGACCAGATTGTTGGTCCCCATGGCGACGAGCTTAAGGTGGCCATTACCGCCCCACCTATCGACGGCAAGGCCAATGCCCACCTGTGTAAGTTTCTGTCTAAACAGTTTAAGACGGCTAAGGGCAATATCCTTATCGAGAAGGGAGAACTTGGGCGCCACAAGCAGATCCGCGTGGTAATGCCCAAGGAGATCCCCGCGGAGATCTTGGCCTTAATCCCATGAAATGTGTAAGCAAATAAGCCAGGGCACCGCAGCCTAAGACTTTAATAGCTATACTAGAATCAATTATCCCGTGACAGGAGTTCACCATGATACGTACCCTTTTTTGTGCCCTGGCGCTGACACTGCTTAGCATGGGCAATGCCGCGGCGGAGCAGAAACAGAGCGTCGGCACTTTTGATATCCACTATGTTGCCCTGGGCAGCACCTTCATCACCCCCTCCATCGCCAAGACCTACGGCATCAAACGCAGCAGCTATACCGGCCTAATCAACATCTCGGTGCTCGATACCAGCACCGAGGGGAATCCGGCGATACCGGTTGAGATCTCGGGGATCGCCAACAACCTGCTCGATGCCAGGGTAGAGCTGACCTTCAAGGAGATCTGCGAGGGTGAGGCTATCTACTACATCGCCGAGGTGCCCTACCGGGACGATCAGGAGATCAACTTTCAGATTGCCATCAAATATGGCAACAAGCTCAACACCCAGCTGAAGTTTAAGCAGAAGTTTTACGTTAACTAGGCTCACCTGTCTCCATACTTCGAGCCGCGCTTAGCGCGGCTTATTGCTATTTGCCCCTGTGACTCTATCGTTTCCCCGCCAGCTTGGGTATCATGGCGGCCATCGAGAAAGCAGTCACAACGAGTCACATCACATGAATCAAATCGTATTAGCCAGCGGCAACAAGGGTAAGCTGAAAGAGTTTGCAGAAATCCTTGCCGAGTTTGGCATCGAGGTCCTGCCACAGAGCCAATTTAAGGTCGAAGAAGTCCCGGAAACCGGCACCACCTTCGTCGAGAACGCCATCATTAAGGCCCGTCATGCCGCCCAGGTAACGGGCCTTGCGGCCATCGCCGACGACTCCGGCCTGGAGGTTGATGCCTTAGAGGGTGCGCCAGGGATCTACTCGGCCCGCTACGGCGGCGAAGGCGCCAGTGACAGCGATAACTACAACAAGTTACTGGGCGCGCTGGCTAACAGCGACAAGCGCAGCGCCCGCTTCCAGTGCATCCTGGTCTATATGCGCCACGCCAAAGACCCGACGCCCATCATCTGCCAGGCATCTTGGGAAGGGACTATCGGCTTCGAGCCAAGGGGCGACAACGGCCATGGCTATGACCCTATCTTTATTCCCGCCGAGCATGAGTGCAGCGCCGCCGAGCTAAGCAGCGACGAGAAGAATGCCCTCAGCCACAGAGGCAAGGCGATGCAGCTGCTACTGGCCGAGCTCAAGGCCAAGGGTGTTCTCGGCTAATGCTTAAGCTTCCTCCGCTCAGCCTCTATATCCATATCCCCTGGTGCGTGCAGAAATGCCCCTACTGCGACTTCAACTCCCATGGTCAACATGGTGAGCTGCCGCAGCAGGCCTATGTGGACAACCTGCTCGCCGATCTGGCTAATGATGCCGCCTATGTTCAGGGGCGCAGCCTGCACTCGATCTTTATCGGTGGCGGCACGCCGTCGCTGTTCGATGCCGCTCAGATAAGACGTCTGCTCGAAGGCGTCAAGGCGCAGATCCCCTTTGCAGAAGATATAGAGATCACCATGGAGGCCAACCCGGGCACCCTGGAACACGATGACTTTAGCGCCTATCGCGCCGCCGGGGTGACTCGCCTCTCTATCGGGGTGCAGAGTTTTTCCAGCGACAAGCTGAATCTGCTCGGCAGAATTCACGACAAGCATGAGGCTGAGGTCGCGGCCACCAAGGCCGCCCAGGCCGGTTACCAGAGCTTTAACCTGGATCTCATGCATGGCCTGCCCAATCAGAGCTTCGAGGAGGCGATGCACGATATCGATAAGGCGGCGGCCCTCAATCCGCCTCACCTCTCCTGGTATCAGCTCACCATAGAGCCCAATACCCTGTTCCACTCTAAGCCGCCACAGTTGCCGGACGACGAGGCGCTTTGGCAGATCTATGAGCAGGGCCAGCAACGCCTCGCCGCGCTCGGCTATGAACAGTATGAGATCTCCGCCTACGCCAAACCCGGTTATCGTTGTCGTCACAACCTTAACTACTGGCAGTTTGGTGACTACTTAGGGATAGGCTGCGGTGCCCACGGCAAGATAACCCTAGTGAATGAGCAGCGCATCTACCGCACGGTGAAAATAAAGCATCCCAAGGGCTATCTGGGCGCCAGTGATTATCTATTCGATAAGAGCGAGGTGTTAGCAGAAGACAGGGCGCTGGAATACCTGATGAACCGCCTCAGGTTGATGTCGCCTATCCCTAGGCGGGAGTTTGAGGAGCGCACCGACCTCTGTGCGGATGTACTGGATGACGGCATGGCGCGGGCGGCGGCAAAGGGTCTGGTGATCATAGAAGCCGATCACTGGCAGCTTACGCCCAAGGGACAGATGTTTGTCAACGAGCTACTTGGACTGTTTTGCGAATAATCTTTCCCCTCAGACGAGGGGAACAGAAACATTTTCTAACACTTAGTTTGCATATTTAATCGTCAGCTTTATTAGGATAACAGGCACTAGTCAATCTAAGCCAAGTTAAACTGATAAAGTTATGCCAATAAAAACAAAAACAACTATGCTCGCCATCACCTTGGCGACACTACTTTCTGGCGCTGTACACGCCGCGCCAGTTTCACTCCCCTTACTTAGCGCCAGCGAACCCGCACAAAAGATTAGCGCGCAGGAATCGGAAAAGGCTAACCAACTCTTCGAAACCATCTTCATGGAAAATGTGATGGCCAGCCCCATGAGTCAGACCCAGCTTGGGATCAAGACAGATTACGGCAAATGGGATGAGCGAGGCGAAGCCGCCGATAAGGAGAGCCTGGCTAGAGATAAGCGACATCTCGCGCAGCTCAAACAGATAGATAAGAGTAAGTTAGATGCGCAGACGCTGCTGAGTTATGACCTGCTGACCCAGAAACTTGAAGAGAGCATCAAGGACTATAAGTGGCGCCTTTATAACTACCCGGTTAACCAGATGTATGGCGGCCACGCCATGGTGCCCTCTTTCCTGATTAACCAACATCAGATAGACAGCGTCGCCGACGCCGAGGCCTATATCAGCCGTCTCAACGGCGTGCCTCACTATATGCAGCAGCTGGAAGAAGCATTAGAGGAACGCGCCAAGGCCGGCATCATAGCGCCTAAGTTTGTGTTTGCCTATGTGCTGTCCGACAGCCGCAACATCATCAGCGGCGCCCCCTTCGACCAGGCGGATGACAGCGCCATCTGGGCCGATTTTCAGCGCAAGGTGGCCAAGCTTGCGATAGCGGATAATCAGCGCAATAAGCTGCTCGATGAGGCCAAGCAGGCGCTGACCGCCAAGGTCAAGCCCGCCTATGACAAGCTTATCGCCTACATAGAAACCCTGGAGAAGCGCGCCGATACCAAAGACGGCGTGTGGAAGTTTAGAGATGGTGAGGCGTTTTACAACAACGCCCTGGCACGCACCACGACCACCCAGATGACTGCCGATGAGATCCACCAGCTGGGCCTCGCCGAGGTCGACCGCATCCATCAGGAGATGCGCGCCATCATGAAGAAGGTCGGCTTCAAGGGCGATCTCAAGGCCTTCTTCAAGTTTATGCGTGAAGACAAGCAGTTCTACTATCCAGACACGGAAGAAGGCCGCACCGCCTATCTCAAAGATGCCAAGGCGCTGATAGATAACATCTCCTCGCGTCTCGATGAGGTTTTCTATGTCAAACCCAAGGCCCCCATGATAGTCAAACGGGTCGAGGCGTTTAGAGAAAAGTCTGCCGGTAAGGCGTTTTATAATCAGCCGACGCCCGATGGCAGTCGCCCTGGCACCTACTACGCCAACCTATATGATATGGATGCCATGCCCAAATACCAAATGGAGGCGCTCGCCTACCATGAGGGCACACCGGGCCATCACATGCAGATAGCCATCGCCCAGGAACTAGAGGGGATCCCTAAATTCAGGAAGTTCGGTGGCTATACCGCCTATATCGAAGGCTGGGGACTGTATAGTGAGTTCTTCCCTAAGGAGATGGGCCTGTATAAAGATCCCTACTCTGACTTTGGCCGCCTCTCCATGGAGCTATGGCGCTCGTGCCGCCTAGTGGTGGATACCGGGATCCATGCTAAGCATTGGACCCGCGAACAGGGGATCCAATACTATGTCAACAACACTCCGAATGCCGAGTCAGATGCGATCAAGATGGTTGAACGTCATATCGTGATGCCATCTCAGGCGACCGCCTACAAGATAGGCATGCTCAAGATTGTCGATATTCGCGAGAAGGCCAAGGCCATCATGGGAGATAAGTTCGATATTCGTGAGTTCCACACCCTGGTACTCAAGAACGGGCCGCTGCCGCTGGATGTGTTGGAATCTAAGGTGATGAACTGGGCCCACAAGGCCTAACCGCTGACCTTATATTCAAGATTGTCCATAAGAAAGGCCGCTCTTAAACTAGAGCGGCCTTTCTACATTTACCCGCAACTTTATACATTTACCCGCAAATAGCCATTAACTCAGGCTCATGCATTCACAAAGGCATTAGTGCTGCTCACTAAAGCCCGATGGCGTCACCTTAATAAGCTTAGTCACCTGCTTAGCAGGCGCCTCGGCCATACTCTGCTCGTCGCCATGGGTGAGATAACTCAGCGACACACTCGAGATCACATCGAGTGGCTCTTCAACTTGCAAGTCACGGATCTCGACTCTGTCTCCAATAAAAACACTGCCTAATTGCACGATATCGCCGCGTTTATGATTGAGATTAAACAGGCCCAGGTAGGCGAACACGCCACTGCCCTGATTGGAGACAAAGAAAGGCGCCACAAACAGCATCTGGTCAGCGTCACTGGCATAGTTGAGGGTCAACATCTTCATATAGTCGAGGCGAACGCTGCCACGCTCTGGGCCATCCTGATAATCGCCACTGGCAAAGCGTCTGTCGCCACTGAGATCGACACGGGTCAGTCTCGCCTCGGCCTGGGACTGGGACTGGGACTCGGGCAGCTTGATAGACCAGCCCTCATGAGTCTTTATGCTAAAGAGGGTCAGCATGACCCTGTCGATATCTTCATCTAATGGGACGACACTGCCATCCTCCTGCACCACATAGAGGTCATCATGGGTAAAGTTAAAACGGTAGATGCCCGCCAGAATGACTAAGCTAACCAGGGCGAGAATTGAAAACAGTAGTTTACGAGCCATAAATATCCCTTTACTCATTAGAGGCCGATTCGATTGAACTGTGCAGCACAATAACCTGCTCTGCATATAGGTGCCATCGACAACAGATTAAATTCTCTTTATCGAGCGGTCAAAAAGGCTAGGGCCTGCTGACCTTTTGAGAACGATTTTTGTTCTAATTGAGCACGTTAAAATCGCGGCAGGAGGCTTGGAGTATAGTTATTCTATATAAAAGCCGAGTAACAAAGCGTTGAACGTGCTCAAGACGAACCCTGCAAAAATGAACGCGAAAGATAAACAGGCCCTAGGGGATTGAAGGATAAAAGCAAGGTGATGAAAAGATAAGGGGCTAAAAGAAAAATACCCCAGCAATCTTTGCTGGGGTAAACCAAAACTAGGATGATGGTTTTAAGGCTAGCATTGTTTTAGTTCTTAAACCGCTGCCAGCATTGATTCAAGATTGCAGTAACGCCGACCTGTGTAACCAAACGAGAGAGGGGTCATTCTCTGGCTCGGTTAACTGAATCAGGTCATCCCGATATCAACTTCCACCATTGTATTAAATTAAGAACGGACTGCAACGTGAATTACTTTCAAGCTTTAGTTTGAGCTAAATAAGTCATCCTGAAATAGAGTGGTAACGCCAGTACAACTATATGATTATAAAAGGATAACCCCCAACACAAAAAATACCGGGGGTTATCGTCTTGTTATCAGAACAATGTTTTTAAGTTATTGATAACTGAAAACAGCAAAAACCTTAACAACAACATGGATAAAATGCTGTTTTTTCAGCCCCATTCTGCTATTTACGCTGCGCATACAGGGCGGCGTATGGTTCATCCCAATAGGGTGGCGAACCGATATGATCCTTAATGAAGTCGATAAAGGCGCTAACTTTAGGTGCCAGGTGTTTACGTCTTGGGTAAACGGCCTGCAGTGGCAGATGGTGAGTTAACTGCCATTCTGGCAATAGTGGCACCAGTGTGCCCTTCTCTATCTCATCTTCCAGCAGGTAACTGGCAAGATAGACGACCCCCAGGCCACTTACCGCGGCAGACTTAAGCGCAGGGGCGTTATCGACCCTGAAATTACCCGATACACCTATCTCGCAGTAGTCGTCACCCTTCTTAAACTGCCAGACGCTATGCTCATGCCACTCACCGTGGTACACCAGACAGTTATGATCCACCAGCTGTTCGGGGCGCTCAGGGTAGCCGTGCTTGGCAACATACTCAGGCGATGCCGCCAGCAGGAACTGACACTTCATCAGCGGCCTGGCCACCATGCCGAGTGGTAACTGCTCAGACATGGTCAATAGCAGATCCAAACCTTCACTGACCACATCGACCTTATGATCCAACAGGCTTACCTGTAGCTCCAACTCGGGATGTCTGGCCATAAAATCGGGCAAGGCAGGAATGATGTGCATGGTACCGAAAGATTGGGAGATCCCCACCTTGAGTACACCGCGTGTGGCATCGTTAAGATTGTGCACGCTGGCAACCGCCTGGTCGGCATCGCGCAACAACTCTTCACCCTGGGCATAAAGTAGCTGTCCGGCTTCGGTTAAACTCAGACTCCGAGTGGTACGCTGTATCAGCTGAACACCTAATTTATGCTCAAGATCGGCAACTTGAGTACTGACCTTTGATTTAGAAATCCCCAATTTTCGCGCAGCAGAGCTAAAACTCCCGGCACGAGCAACATGAGTAAAAATTGCAATAGGTTCTAAAAGTTCTAACATTTAAATAGCCTTAAGGTGTATGCGACCCTATAAATACCAATTATAAATCATAGAGATACCTCCTGACTTCGAAGTTATCCCCTTGACTATGCAGATTATTTTAAGAGTAGAGTCAGACTGTTAGCCATTTCGTTATCGAAATTTCGCCAGCATTGTTATTATTTTTTACAAGTATACCAAAGATTTGCTCTTTGATTCTAATACCTATTTTCTAGCCACTATACACCCAGTTAGGAGTGGAGGAAAAGTCATAAGAATGGCGGGCCCAGAATAAAAAAAGCCCTGCACCCAAGGTAAGTGCAGGGAAATGTGGATGTTGCTTTGCCAGAGGAGATTGTTTGCGACTTATTCGCGCAGGGTTTGTTGCTTAGCACTAACCAGTGGATAGTCGCGCAGCGCCGGGACTTCACTACGCATCTGAGACTCTAAGGCAACCAGTTGCTGGAAGTTGTCACACAGCTTGTCGGCGCGCGCTTCAAGATCCGTTGCCTGCTGTTCAATCTGGGCTTCGATATCGTCGCCCACCTTGTCCATCTTGGCAGAGAAGGCGTTCATCTTCTCTTCGAAGCTCTCACCGTCACCCTTCATCATCTCGCTCCCCAGGGTCATCATCATGCTACCGATAGAGCTCTGCACCAGCTGCTCCATCTCCTGCTCGAACTCTTTACCGAAGGTATCTTCGATAGAAGATTCGGTCGCGCCCAGGTAAAACTTGTCGCCATTCTGGTAGGCAACCGTGTCGATACGCTGAGACAGGCCGTCCATCATCTCATCAATTTTCGCGCCAGCGGCGTCGCCTAACAGAGGGGTGAGCGCCATGCTAACCGCGGTAGAGGCTATATCGACGGCGTCATGCACCACGTCGATCACCTCGGGCAGCTGCTTAGACACCTCACCTGCATATTGGTTAACCAGGGCCTGCTGCTTATCGTTGAGCTCAACCTTGTCACCGTTAACGTACAGACGACCAAGCTCGATGCGATACACCTCTTTTTTGGCTTCACTGACCACCAGCTTGCTCGGCTCTACCGAGACATCATAGTTAAGGCTGACCTCACACTGCTTGTCATCTCTGCCGAACGAGATGTGGTCGTCCTTATCCTCACCTGCCCAGGCGGCACTGGTGGTGGCAAGTACGAAAGCGGTCAGTCCAAGAGATGCGGTCAATTTCTTCATATTCTTAATCCTTAAGTCATTGAAAATCACATGATGTGAAGCTTAAGGTGCACCATGTGTCATTGAGAGCAAACAATACAGGTATCGTGCCAATTTTAACTAATTTAATATAATCAATAGATTAGGTAAATTTTGCGTTATAAGGTAAAACCTGCCTGTCGGCAAGGATCTCAGAAAAGTAAAGCCTTCTGCCAGTTTTTAGCAAATTTCACCATTGAGGGAATGGCGGCTAATAGAAGAAAAGAGAAGAAAAGAGAAAAAAGAAATCGGCTAAGAGTGAAAAGGCTGAATAAAAAGAGCGCCTCGGATAGGCGCTCTATTATAAGATAGAGCGGCCCAGGGCTTGGGAGAGTCGCTCCAGCGCGGCAGTGCCCGCCAGGGAGTTACCGTTCTTATCGAGTTCGGGCGACCAGACACAGATGCTCATGTCCCCAGGGATCACGGCGATGATACCGCCGCCCACACCACTCTTGCCCGGCATGCCCACACGATAGGCAAATTCACCTGCGCCGTCGTACAGACCAGATGTCGCCAGCAGCGCGTTAAGCTTACGTGTCTGTATGGGGGAGACCACCTGCTGCCCAGAAAGGCTCTGGCCACGATTGGCCAGATAGAGCATGGCCCTTGAGAGATCGGCGCAGCTCATCTTAAGCGCGCAGTAGTGAAAGTAGTTTTTCAGTACCTTATCGACATCGTTGCTAAAGTTGCCGAACGATTTCATCAAATAGGCTATCGCCGCATTGCGGGCACTATGCTCATATTCCGAGGCCGCGACGCGCTTGTCATAAATCACATGGGGATCGGCGCTCAGCTTTCTCACCACCTCGAGCATATGATGCTTGGGCGCACCGAGACGACTCTGCAGCAGGTCGGCGATGATCAGGGCACCGGCGTTGATAAAGGGGTTTCTCGGCACCCCGCGCTCGAGCTCAATCTGCACCAGGGAGTTAAATGATTGCCCCGATGGCTCCTTGCCGACACGCGACCAGATCTCCCCCTCCTCATACAGAGTCAGGGCGACCGTGAGGCTAAAGACCTTGGAGATACTCTGGATCGAAAAGGGCTCGAGATAGTCTCCAGCCCCTATGGTTTGACCGTCTACTGTGGTCACGGCGATCCCAAGCTTTGTGGGATCGACCTCCGCCAGGGCAGGAATATAGTCGGCGACCTTGCCCTTTCCCAGCAGAGGACGCACCTGCTCGATAATGGTCTCGAGCAGGTCCTTCTGTGGCATTAGTTCCACCAGATGTCGTACAGCTCGCTAACCACAACATCTTTAGCCGGCTGCTTCTTCCAGAAGTCACTCACGGCTTGTCGGTCTTCTTCGGTGCACTTGCCAATGGTTTGAGTGGCAATGATGCCCTCCCACTCTTTATGGCCGCCACCGTGGAAACCCAGCTTTCGCTCTTCGATCACCTGGTCGATAAACTGGTCGACGATAGCATCGATCTGCTCTTCGGTTACCGAATCATCAAAGGTCCAATTCACATCGAAGCCGAACTCTTGAAACTCATCAATGCGTAATTTTTTACGTAAACGACGACTACGTGTTGCCATGTGTATTCCCTCTTTTATATAGAAATAAAGCTTACTCGGTACGCTCGAACATCAGATCCCAGACGCCATGCCCCAGACGATGACCCCTGGCCTCAAACTTGGTCAAAGGGCGATGATCCGGACGGGGCACAAAATCCCCCTCTTGTGCCTGGTTCTTATAACCGGGCGCGTCGCTCATCACCTCTAACATATGCTCGCTATAGTTTTCCCAATCGGTCGCCAGATGGAACACACCGCCAACCTTCAGGCAACGACGGATAAGCTGGGCAAACTCGGGCTGCACGATACGGCGCTTATGATGACGCTTCTTATGCCAAGGATCAGGAAAGAATAGCTGTACTCTGGCTAGGCTGCCGCTTTGAATGCTGTTTTCCAATACCTCGATGGCGTCATGGTGAAACACGCGCAGGTTAGTAACACCGGCCTCAGCCGCATCTGCCAGGCAGGCACCGACACCGGGCTTGTGCACTTCGATACCGATGAAGTTAAGCTCCGGAGCGGCCTTGGCCATCTCGACGAGTGAAGCGCCCATGCCGAAACCAATTTCCAATACGGTATCGGCCTCGCGGCCAAACACCTTGACCAGATCCAGCGGCTCGGGCGAATAGTCCAGCCCCATGATAGGCCATTGTTGCTCCATGGCCTGTGCCTGGCCCTTGGTCAAACGTCCTTCACGTAAAACAAAGCTTCTCACTTTGCGAAGGTATTTACCCTCTTCGTTAAACTCTGCGGTGGTCACTTCGCTCATTATCTTTCAGCCTCAGATCTGCCTGTGGTTGGCCATATAGCGCCGAGAAAAAGTCAGCGTCAAGCGGCTCAAGGCTCGACTGACCAACTCATATGATCCCATGGGATCCTGACACTTATATGATTGGAAAATTATAAAAAGAAGGGCATTATCCAAAGTTACTGCGCTAAGGCAAGCCCTATGTTGCCAAAGTATACCAATTATCCCATGGCGCGCGAGTCATGCCGGCTTAGCAATGCCATTTGCCTTGAGAAAAACCTTGCCCCTCTATAGACTGAGCGCCATGAAAACAGAGCAATTTCACCAGCGCATAGTCTCCTGGTACGACAAACTCGGACGCAAGCATCTCCCCTGGCAACAAGATAAGACCCCCTATAAGGTTTGGGTGTCCGAGATCATGCTGCAGCAGACGCAGGTGGCGACCGTTATCCCCTACTTCGAAGCCTTTATGGCACGTTTCCCCACTATATTAGATCTGGCAAACGCCGATCAGGATGAAGTGCTGCACCACTGGACCGGTCTAGGCTATTACGCCCGGGCGCGTAACCTACATAAGTGCGCGCAGATAATTGCCAGCGAATATGATGGAGCCTTCCCCACAGAGTTCGAGCAGGTACTCGCCCTGCCCGGCATAGGCCGCTCGACCGCGGGGGCTGTGCTCTCACTGTCACTTGGGCAGCATCACCCTATCTTAGATGGTAACGTCAAGCGGGTGCTCGCCAGACATGGCGCCATCGCCGGCTGGCCGGGTAAGCGGGAGGTAGAGGAGCAGCTGTGGCAACTCACTCAAACCTTAACTCCTAAAATAGGGGTAACCCAATACAACCAGGCGATGATGGACATTGGCGCCAGCATCTGTACCCGCTCTAAGCCTAAGTGTGAACTCTGCCCCGTCGCCATCGACTGCAAGGCGCAGCTGATGGGGCGTCAGACAGAGTTTCCCGGCAAGAAACCTAAGAAAAAGATCCCCGAAAAGCTTGCATTTATGCTGGTGATTAGAGAGGAAGATCGTGTGTTGATGAGCAAACGCCCACCGGCTGGGATCTGGGGCGGGCTCTGGTGCTTCCCACAGTTTGACAGCCAGCAAGCACTCGAGAGCTTTGCCGAAGATAAAGGCCTGACACTGACTAGCCAGGAGCCAATTGATAGCTTTCGTCATACCTTCAGCCATTTCCATCTGGATATCAGTGCATTTGTCGCCCGCAAGGCCACAAGCGCACATGAGATCATGGAAGAGAGCGCCTCTCTCTGGTATAACATAGCCAAGCCACCCAAGGTTGGACTTGCCGCCGCCACCGAGCGGATCCTCTCCAGCTTAGGTTCAGTATCAAATAAGGAGTAATCATGGCGCGTACAGTGAACTGCCAGTATCTGAAGAAAGAGGCAGACGGCCTAGCCTTCCAGCTCTACCCGGGTGAACTCGGTAAGCGAATTTTTGACAACATCAGCCAGGAAGCCTGGTCGCTCTGGCAGGCCAAGCAGACCATGCTGATCAATGAGAAGAAACTCAACATGATGAATGTTGACGATCGCAAGTTCCTCGAAGAGCAGATGGTGAACTTCCTGTTTGAGGGCAAAGATGTAGAGATCGAAGGCTATGTGCCGCAAAAAGACGACGAATATGTAGCGCGCCGCCCAAAATGAGAAAAGGTTTCGCCTAAATGAGAAAAGCAAAAGGCCCGCAATGGGCCTTTTTAGTACGTCTACCAGTTCCAGATAAGCAGCTCTTTGCGCCCCTTCCCCTTGTGGTTCCCCCCTACCGTATAGTTAATGTCCACAGTCTTCATGGATAGCCCGTCGAAAGCTTCTCGCATCTCTAGTACATCATTCACGCTGATCACCATCTTGCCATCGATACTCTTGGCCAGCTCTGCCATGCGCTGGTACTGAGATAGGTCGAAGTCAACACCATAGCCAGCGGTGGCCCAATATGGCGGGTCAAGATAGAACAGCGTCTTATCCCTATCGTATCGCTTAACGCAATCAGACCAATCCAAGTTCTCGATGTAAGTCCTGGCCAGCCTAAGATGGGCCGCACTTAGGTCTTCCTCGATACGCAACAAATTCAAGCCTGCTGGCCTCGATGGCGAGCACCCGAAGTTCTGTCCTGAAACCTTTCCACCGAATGCGAGCTTTTGTAGGTAATAGAAACGGCTGGCCCGCTGGATGTCGGTTAGCGTCTCTGGGTTAGTATCCTTCTGCCAGAGAAACTCTTCCCGACTTATTAACGCCCATTTAAAGTGTCTTAAAAACTCTTCCAAATGATATTTAATCACTCGATACAGATTGACCAGATCGCCATTCATATCATTAACCACCTCTACTCTGGCCTCGCCCTTGGCAAAGAATAGCGCGGCCCCTCCGCAAAATGGCTCCACATAGGTGTGATGCTCAGGGAACATCGGCAAAATATGCTTAATTAATCTACGCTTACCCCCCATCCAAGGGATAACTGGTTGTGGCATGTGAGCCTCCTCATTTGAGTTTATTTATGGTAGGCTCGTCTCCGCCGTGTCGACGCGGTGAGAGAGCCTTAGGTTGGCTCACAGGGTGCATTCCTGTGTGTTGACGGCCCGTTGGTGTTGGTAGCACCGATGGGCCGCTCTCTTTTTAAACTTCGATTACTGAATAAGGCAGATCCGCCGCAGCGCCCTGAACCTGCCCATCTATGATATAAACCTTTCCGCTAGCCACACTGTCTCCCAGCACTACCTGATAGCTACCATCGACATGCTGCACTGTGGTGGTGCCATTGGCTGTTGATACCACTGTCGCCACCGCCCGCTGCGGCCTAGGGTTCAGATTGGCTAGGCGCTGATAGATATTGCTCATGCGGCCACCTCATTACGTAACAAGGTCACGTTCTGGTTAACCGTGACGGCTCCAGTTGACTCATTAACACTGGCACTGATGGTGACGGCATCACAGACAGACTTAAACACACTCGCCCCCGCAGTGACGCCTATTAGCATACCTGGGCGCATCGGCGGCAAGTCTGCCATAACCTTAGTGCGAATGATGTTCTGCACCTTATTACCAGCCTCAGCTAACTCCACGGTACCGCGCATTCTGCCAGCCTGGTTGTCGGTGATCAGCTTATCGACGACATCGGCGGCAAATTCATCACCCGCAGTGCCAGTGCGCTTCACTTTCACCGCTACACCTTGCTGCTCACCTCGCACAAAAACAGCGTTAGCATTGGTGCGGATCACACGCTTCTTGGTGAAATCCAGGATCACGCCGTCATGCAAGATCACATCTGGTACAGCATTCGCAACATCCCACGGCACGGTTGGCCACTGAGGGATCACCGTAATGGTCTTGGTTTCATCATCAATATCGAGCATGGCACCGATGGCATTGGCCATCATATTTACGGCTTCAGCTGGCGTCTTAGCGGCATAACTAAAGGCATTCGCTGGCACATTGTAATCGGTGATCGCACTTGCCAATGTCCAGCCCATATTCTCGACGATATCCCCCATCATCCCCATGAAGCTGCGGGCCGTTGTGTTCACATAGTTAACCGGCTTCTTATAGGGGGCAGACAACTCTGCAAAGCGACCTCGGCAGCTCGCGCTGTAGCGACTCTGACCAAAGCCCCTGCTTTCGCTGGTGGCTTCGCATAATAGGTAAAAGTCATAGCCATTAATGCTGATCTTTAACAGCTCATTTGCTGCCCGCTCGGCATCAATGCGCGACGAAAAAGCCAGGTTGCCGCTACTGGCCCACTGGGAACGCGACTTAGAGATCGAGACAGACTTGATCACAATAGACAAACCATCGCTGACCCTAATACAACTTATCTGAGGCTGCATGATATAACTCCTGCGGATCTGGGGTTCTATGGGGATTTTCAGGTCTAGGCTTGGTAGCACTGGATTACCTGGTATGAAGCCGCCGCCGTTGTCCCAATGGCATACCTCGGGTACCTCGTCAAAGCGCAGTACCAGCGGTGACTGGTTATTGACGTAGGCGTCATCAAAGCGCAGCACTAGCGGGGATTTGGTTAGTCCAACGTCTTCCCAGCGATTACTGCAGATCCAGCGCGGCTCTGGGAATCCATAACGAATGGCTACAGCTTGCCCAGTAGATTCACCATGCCAAGTTGCAACGTGGTGTTGCGCGGCCTTTTCACCATCAATCCAAGGATGCGCGGTGGCAATTTGAGTCGCCTTTTCTGCATGCCAAGCAACATCGGCACTATGCTGCTTTGGCTCGCCGAGATCCCAGCGCTCATACACAGATGATTGGTGCGACTTAGGCAGCGTCCATCTGATGCTTAAACGGCGCGTAGCAGCGATTTTAACGCGCCAGCCTTGCGCGATGGCTTGAGTGACAACAGGCTGGGCTTGCCAGCCTACCGCCGTTCTTGCCTGCTCGGTATCACCGCGCCATGCCATCTCGGCACGGTGATCGACGACTGCGGCATGTTCATTCATGGCGAGCTGCTGCTGGATAAACCGCTCGACGGCCCAGCTAACACCGACATTGATGCCTAAAACCTGTTTAGTTGGCTCAGATGGTGGCTCGACAGGTGTACCATCAAACAGCAAAATGATTGGCGACTGTGCATTAGGCCATGGCTCATCAAATGTGAGGGTGACGCCATTAAACGGCTGACGATCAAACTCTAGTGTTAGCGGTGACTCAATATTAGTCCATGGCCCATCAAAGCTTAGATCCAACATTTATCTGGCCATTCTTACTGTATTGCCATCGACTATTTGCGCCTTTACACCATCAACAAACTTGGCATTATTCACCCTGTCATCGTCCATGATGCCGACTAGCAGCTCATTTGATGTGCCAAACCTGAGCGGGACTATCAACCGCAACAGGCGACTAGGGGATGTTGGCGTATTCCAAATTTTTTCACCAGACAACCTATCAACAATCATCAGGCGTTTTGCTGCTGGATCAGTCGTCACCTCCATCATGGCTTGGTTATAAACGACAGGGCGCCCGAAAATCTGATGGTATACCTTAGACATACCACTCCTCCATATTTATCCAAAAGCACGGGGTATGGTAAGTCCTCATCAATCGGTAATTAACACCGCCTATGAGTTCACCATAAGGTATGTCTTGATCTGAATACGCGGCAAGTGATGATAAATAAGTGCCAGGAACAACACCCCTACCGTATGGAAATGCAACACTTTCGGCACCATTCGATATGTCATTATTAATCACCTGTGGGGTTAATATGTGAGGTATCGAGAGAGTATCTGACGTACCATTTACAGGGGTAGTTAATGTAGTGGCATAGTGAATTTGGCCACCTGAATAGACGAAGTGATAGACTCACTTCCAGAGAAAAGGTGGTAGAAATGAAGAACACAAGACCGACATTCAGTGCAGAGTTCAAATTAGAAGCTGCGCAGCTGGTAACGAAACAGGGATACAGCATAACTGAGGCTGCAAGCGCGATGGGCGTCAGTAATTCAGCCATGCGTAAATGGGTAAACCAGCTTCGACAGGAGCAGCAAGGCGTATCCCCCA